>CAIKDP010000388.1 GCA_903826205.1 Akkermansiaceae bacterium | reverse complement strand
GATCGTGCGCGTTGCCCCGTTGTCGACCTGAGAATATCCGGTCAACTCGTGCCAAGCATCCGACAACAGCGTGTCGTTGGCCGCCAGCACGGCCTCGAATTCGTAGAGGTAGAAGCGGGGTGTGATCTGGATGTAGGGGATCACCCGCTTGCCGACCCAGGTGTCGATGCTGCGGGTGCTGACAGACAGGCGCTTGGCAAGTTCCTTCTTCTTGATGAGGGTGGGTTCGATGGTGCGGCCGTGGACGAGGTGCCATTCTGACAACTCCATCAAAGTCAGCACTTTATGCTTGAAGCGTCCAGAATAACAGATAGTTACCTCACGGGACACATCCCCCAAAGCCACCATGAAATCGATCAAGAACTTGACCCGCATGACCTACGAAACGACCGCCTTCCAAGGCTGGCGTCTTGCCCTCAGCAGCAAGGGAGCCGCGTTCACCAAGTATTTCTCCGACAAGAAATACGGCGATGAGAAGAAGGCGTTCGCCGCCGCCGAGGGTGCGTTGGCCGGGTTGAAGGCAATCCTCGCTGCCGCCAAGCTGGTCAACGGCAAGCACACGGCCACGACCATCAGCAAGGCGGAGAAGTTGCTGAAGCAGGCGTAGGCCCTGTGGCTCCTCAGGAGCGCTCTCAACCGGCTTCCATTCGGATATTGTGCGGGTGAGGGTTAGCGGTGGATCTGTGTTCGGTGAGATGAAAAACGGTCGCACCGCTGAATATGTGAACGGTTCCCTGCGCCGGACTTTTTGAGCACCATCATGAAAATCACCTGCCCCAATCCATCCTGTTGCCAGGCCTTGAGCGGCTCCAAGGCGCTGATGGGTCGCCGGTTCTCATGCCCGGCATGCGGGCACTCGTTCATCTGGACCGACTGCTTCCACACCGGCGACTCGTTCGTGATCTACGACCTTGAGACGACCGGGCTCTATCATAGAGTGAAGTCACGCCTCGGCTTGCGCGACACCGCCATGCGCCGGCACGATGCCCGCGGCGACGTGGACCTGTTGGGCAGGGCCGTTGAGGAAATGTCCCGCAGGCTCAGCCTTGATGCGTCCTTCAATGGAGTTCCCCGGCATGCCACGCTGTTGCCCCACGTTTGAATCTATTGACGCCTACCACACAGGCCGGGGTGCCGTTGTGCAGATCCTTGCGAGGAATGACAGGCAGTTGCCCGGTGATGCCTGAGGTCAATGCCGCCACGGGATGAAGCGGTGAACCTGTTTTTCGTAATCGGCATATTCGGTGAACTTTTTCCGCAACCACTGTTCCTCATGCCGGGCCTTGGCGTGGAAGAATGGAATGAGAGTCATGGCAACCCCAAGTGCCGGCCAACTTTGCCAAGTTAGCGCCCAGCCAATCGACACCGCCATGACGCCCGTGTAGAGCGGGTGGCGGACCACCGCATAAATGCCGTGCCGCACCAATTGCGCCTGCTCTGCCGGCTTGGGAAACGGCGTAAGGTTTCTGCCGAGGGCCAACGCGCCTGCAAGCAAGACGCCCATGCCAATGATCATAAGCGCGGCACCTGCAATAACGACCACGAGCGGAAATCCACCCTGACGGAAAAAGATGGCCAGCAAGACGAGCGTGCCGAGCAGCACGCCCTGCCCAAGTACCCAGGCGCCACCGCGTTGAATGAAGCGAGTCATAGGGGTGTTCTCATTCCTGGCGCACGAGCCGTAATCCTGCATGGGCTTGCCTTTTATCTCACACTCTTCTGTCTTGGTTGGCTACTTCACGATTTTGGCACGCAGGAAACCCTTGCCGGGAAGCCCGTTAGATCCGTTGAGGCTGAAGCTGCGGAATTCGTAGTGGGTCGCATCGGCAAGCGCCACGCCGGGATCGACAAATGCGACGGGAGTCACCGTGGTGTCAAAAATTGCCAAATTGAGACTGCCTTCAATGGCATAGGCGATGCCGTCGGTGGGGCAATTTGCCGTGGCGGGCGCGCCGGCGGTGAAAGCGTCCGTGTCCTTGCGCACCGCGAGGGTGAGGATGAGTTCTTTGTTGGTGTCGGGTGAGTCGGCGCTGCTGTCGGCCCGCAGCACGTAAACCTGGCCGTTGTCGGAGACGTTGAGCGGGTCGCCATTGAAAGCAAACTCGGAGAGGTTGTTGTGGCCGTCGTTGTCGGGGTCGTCGGCTACGCCCTTCGCCTTGCCAGCGGAGCCGTCGAGGCCCTTACTGATGGCCCAGTTGTCATAGGGATTGGCCAAGCCTGAAGCCGTATAGACCAATTCGAGGGAGAGGGTATTGGTGGACTGTCGGACCGACCAGGTCCCGGGGCCTGTGAAGCCCGCTACAGTGATGCTTACATTGGCGGCGTTGAAACCGCTGATGCCACCCGGGGCTGTCAGAAACGGGAATGATCTGGTGGCGTCCGTGAAGTTGGCAAAGGCGGTGGCCGACTTCACGTCCAGAGCCCAACTGGCTCCGGTTAGGTTGAGCGAGGCCACGGCAAGGTCGCTGAATCCGGTGCCAGCCACGCCAGCCCAGTTGGAGATATCGACCAAGAGTTTGCCGCCGGACTGGACGGTGACTGCGGCGGTGGTGCTGCCGTTGCCACCGAGTCGGGCCCCGGAGGCGACTGTTAGGTCAAGGGTGCCGGTGTTGGTGCCATTGAGCACCAACGTGCCGTCTTTGACGCTGGTTGCGCCGGTGTAGCTGTTGTTGCCGCCGAGCGTGAGCGTGCCGGTGCCGATTTTGGTGAGCGAGCCGCCGGTGCCGCTCAGCTCACCGCCGTAGGCCGTGTCGTTGTTATTGTTGCCCACTGACAATGCGACGCTGCCAATGATCAGGCTTTGGGCACCCTTGAGGCCGCCAAATGTGACGGCGGTGAAGCTGCTTGAGGTCAGATAGTTGAGCTGGCCGCCGTAATTATCGTAGTCCAGCGTGGTGCCCTCAAGGCAGCGGGCGATAGACATCCCGAGGTTGGAATAAAGCCTCGTCTCGCCCGTATAGGTGTTGATGCCTCCAAAGCGCAGGTCATTGCCATCGTCGCTGCGAACATCAACGCCGCCGCTGCCGCTGATGATACCGTTGATACGCAAATAGCCATAGCCGTTGTGCCAGATGGTCTGAACCCCGCTGCCCAGCGTGATGCCGCGCTTGGCGTCCAATGTGAAATTCCACGGATCTGTCATCTCTCTGAGGGTGCCGCCATTGGTGATGGAAATGGAGTCTTGTTGGAACGCAGCGGGAACGGCTCCAAGCGATCTATCGGCCGCAATAGCCAAAGTGCCGCCGTCAATGACCGTTTTGCCGGTGTAGGTATTGGCGGTGCCGGAGAGAGTGAGCGTGCCAGCGCCATCCTTGGTCAAGCCGTTGGAGCCGGCGATCACACCGCTCAGGGTCACCGACGACTCACCGCCGAGGGCATTGACGGTGATGGTAGGCGTGGTGCCTGCCAGGGTCAGGATATTGCCCGTACCGCCATTGTTATCCAAGGTCCAGCCAAAGGCGGTGGCCGGGTCGGTATCGCCGAAAATCAGCTTGCCGATGGTGCGCGATGCTTCGAGCCGTATCGTTGTATCGGCCGTGAGGTCGAGCGTGTCGAACCTCGCCGTGGCACCCGTGCCACTGGCAATACCGGCAAGCCAATTGCCGGGAGTGCCCCACAGCGAGTTGTTGGCAGTGGTATTCCAAGTGCCGTCAGTGGCGTGGACGGTTGGCGCGCTGAGCCATGCCGCGAGCGTGATCGTTAGAGCATGCGGCACCTTGAGCCCGCGAAGGATGGGAGTTTTCATGACGGATGGGGGGCAATGGTCTTGCTGCTTGGGTTTGATTGTTTTGACAGCACGCGGGACATGCAAGGCTCAATCAAGGCCCGCGAACAAGATCCATGATGCCAATCAGGGACACTATGCGGCGAGTTGCCAGCTTCGAGCGCCACCTGATCGGCGCTTTTCACCTTGGCGATGCGGTAGCTGATGAACGAGTGGCGCAGGACGTTGCGGGGCCATTCCAGCTTGAGCGCCCTGGCCAGTGCCGTCACCTCGCGGTGCAGCAGGACGGTTCTAACGACCTGGCCCTTGCGCGGCAGGGGCTCGATCCACGCCCGCAGGTTGTCGGTGATCGGGATGATCCGGCGCG
>CAIKDP010000387.1 GCA_903826205.1 Akkermansiaceae bacterium | reverse complement strand
TCCAGCCGGACCAAATCAATCCGCTGCTCGATGAAATTGCCTCCTACATCATCCCCTTCCAACAGGCCGATGACGCACGCTGGAAAAACGCACCCGCCGACGTCGGCAACTACAACGGTTGGGGTGGCCCCGGCAGTTCCTCGATTGCCAACCTCGTTTCATCCATGAAAAGTTTCGCTACCAATGAACGCGGCTCCTTCATGGACCAACTGGGCAATACCGGCGGCGAAAATTCATTGTATCCGGTCAAGCCAACCATTTCCTTCATTGGCACGGCGGGCTATCCGGTCAATGATCTGCGCTTCCAAACCACCGCTTTCAACGATCCTCAGGGCGCGGCCACCTTTGGCGCCCTCCAGTGGCGCATCGCCCAAGTCAATTCCAGCGCCACCTACTCGCCGGGCGTCAAGCGCTTGTTAGAAGTCGAGGCGAGCCATCTCAGTCCTGAACTCACCGCGTTTGGCAGCACCTATTGCTTTCCCTCCTCGGCTTGCGAGGTGGGCAAGCGTTACCGCGCCAGGGTGCGCCACAAGGACAACACCGGACGCTGGAGCAATTGGTCCGCAGCAGTGGAATTCGCGGCCGTCGCCGCTCCTGTCCAAACCCTTGTCCATTACTGGAATTTCAATGACGACAGCAGTCTAAGCAATATGCTCACCGCGAATTGGACGGTCGGTGGTGCCGCCCTCAGCGTGGCCGGGACCTATCTCTCGGGCACAGGCCAGAGTTTCAACGCTGCCAACGCCCGCAACGGGGATGGCGACGGAGAACACCTGCGCGTGGACAACCCGCTGACCCCCGGCACCATGGTCACCTTGGCCGTTCCCACCACCGGTTTTCAAAATATCATCATCAACTATGAAACCCGCCGCTCCGGTGCCGGCGCGGGCATCCAGAATGTGGCCTACACGTTGGATGGAACCACCTACACGGCGTTTGCCTCTTTGATCATCCTGGATGCCAACCCGGTGGTTCAATCCCTCAATTTCCTCGCGCTGCCCGCGGCCAACAACAACCCGCACTTCGGCATCCGCATCACCTTCGCCCAGGGCTCCGGCGGCATCGCTGGCAACAACCGCTTTGACAACCTCACCGTGCAGGGGGATGCGCTGGCCGGTCAATCCATGCCCATACTGTTGCCCGGCGGTGATGCCGAATGGAACACCGCCGCCAACTGGGCCAACGGGTCGGTTTCTAACAGCACCGCGGCGCTGGCCATCGTCGGCGCACCCGCCACCACCGACCGCTCCGTCACCCTCGTGGAGCCTGTCACCCTTGGTACTCTAACAATTGATAACGCCGCAAGCGCCTTCCGCAACCAACTCACCAGCGCGCTCGGCATCCCTATCACCTTCAACGGCGGTGCCACCTCCGCGTTGCTGAGCGTCGCGGGCACCGGCAGCGGATACATCGAATTTGATCTGGCCGGCGACGTCAACCTGGCCACCGACCTGAGGTTGAATGTGTCTAACATAGTCGGCAATCATCTTGCTCTCACCGCTGATGTCGGCTATGGCGCGTTGCGCTTGCGCGGCGTGTGGACCGGCACCGGCGGCCTGATCAAACAGGGACTGGGCGTCGCCACCCTCTCCGGCATCGGCAAAACCTTCAGCGGACCAATTCTCATCGAACAAGGCGTGTTGTCCGTCACCCAACCCGCGGCTCCCGCCCAGGCCTCCGCCATCACGGTGCTGGACGGCGGCCAAATCCGCCTGGTTTCCGGCAATGATGAATTCGGCGCGCGCATTTACACCTTCGGCTGTCCCCTCGTGCTCGCGGGCACCGGCCGCAGCAATGGGATTGCCCTCAGCGAACACGAGGGCGTGCTCGGGGCCATGCGCTACGACCCGGATATCGGCGGCACTAACCGCGCCATCGTGACCAGTGCGGTCACCCTCGCCGCCGATGCCGACATCCATATCGATGGCCCCGATAATACCTTGGAATTTGCCGGTCTCTTCGGCGGTGCCGGTACTCTAACCAAATCAGGCGGCGGCACCCTGGTGTTGTCCGGTGAATCTAACACGAATGGCGGCGACACCATCGTCGATAATGGCGTCCTCAGTATCACCCATCCCAATTTCGCCCCCGGCTCCAAGATCACCATCGGCTTGGAGAATGGCTCGCCCGCCGTGCTCAACCTGCCCAATGCCGGCACTTCCTACGTGGCTTCCCTGGTCATCGACGGGGTCACCCGTCCTAACAAAACATACGACGCCACCAACTCCTACGGTGCCATCACCGGCCTTGGCAAGGTGGCGGTCGGCGCAGTGGCGCCTCCTCCCACATTGTCCGGGCTGACCCTCAGCGCGGGCTCCCTGAGTCCGGCATTTGCCGCCGAGACCAAGACATACTCGGCCAGCGTGCCCAATGCCACCACCGCGATAACGGTCACTCCCACCGTTACGGACCCGACGGCGACGGTTGCGGTGAATGGAGCCAGTGTCACTTCGGGAACCGCCAGCGCCTCAATCCCGCTGGTGATGGGCACCAACACGGTCACCGTGATCGTCACGGCACAGGACGGGACCACTCTATCAACCTATACCGTCACGATCCCCATCGACGGCTACGCCGCATGGCAGACCCGTGTGTTCACCAATCCCGCGGACTTGAACGATCCGGCGCGCAGCGACGCACTGGCAACACCGGCTCACGATGGCATCACCAACCTGATGAAATACGCCCTCGCGCTTGAGCCGATGCTTTGCGGCACGGACAGCTTGCCCACCGTGGCGCGGCGAGATGGCTATCTCACCCTGACCTATCGGAAAAACAAGCAGGCCACGGATCTGACCTACACCGTGCAGGCCGTGGACGATCTGGCCGCCGGGACCTGGGCACCGGCCACGGCCGTGGTCTCGCAGACCGACCAGGGAGATCACTGGCTGGTCACCGTGCAGGACACCGTGCCTTATGCGGGGCAAGCGTTGCGCTTCATGCGGTTGCGAGTGAGCAAGTAAGTCGCCACGAAACTAACTGCGATTGACCGAAATCGCTCAATGCCCGGCGCTGGAGTCCGTTTTTCCTTCTCCGTTGGCGCAAGACGGGCTATCCCATCCCCCGTGGAGCCCCCCATTACCACCGTCGATATCGTCCTGCCTCTGGAGCGCTCGGAGGATGAGACCGCGCGCCGCGAAGCGGTGGCTGCCAAGCTCGGCGTGGCGGCGTCGCGGGTGGGGGAAACCCGCCTGCGGAAACATTCAATCGATGCCCGCCAAAGCACCATCAAGGTGCAACTGCGGCTGGATGTTTCGTTAGATGGGTTGCTGCCTGCGGAGGACCTGCCGCGCTGGCATGCAGCGCCCTTGCCCGCGAAGGCGCGCACCGTGCTCATTGTCGGTTGCGGGCCGGCCGGGATGTTCGCCGCCTTGCGCTGCCTGGAATTGGGTGTCAAACCGGTCATTCTGGAACGCGGCAAGGACGTCAGTGCCCGCCGCTTCGATCTCGCCCCGTTGTTGCGCGAGGGCCGCGTCATCGAGGAATCCAACTACTGCTTCGGCGAGGGCGGCGCCGGCACCTTCTCCGATGGCAAACTCTACACCCGTGCCACCAAACGCGGCCCGGTCGCCAGAATCTATGAAACCCTCGTCGCCCACGGCGCGCCCACCCGCATTCTAACCGATGCCCACCCGCACATCGGCTCCAACCTCCTGCCCAACGTCGTCAAGGCCATCCGCACCTCCATCATCGCGGCCGGCGGCGAAGTCCGCTTCCAAACCAAGGTCGTTGATTTCCTTGTCACCGCCGGGCGCATCCGCGGCGTGCTCACCGCGGCGCAGGAGGAAATTGCGGCCGATTCCATCATCCTCGCCACCGGCCACTCGGCGCGTGATATCTATCAACTTCTTGCCTGCCGCAATTTCCTGCTGGAACCCAAGCCGTTTGCGGTGGGTTTCCGCATCGAGCATCCGCAGGCGTTCATCGACCGCGCCCAATACCATCTTGGTGCCAACGCGGAGCGCCCGCGCTTGCTGCCCGCCGCCCGCTACCGGCTGGCCACCAAGATTCGCGGCCGCGGCGTGCATTCGTTTTGCATGTGTCCCGGCGGTTGGATTGTTCCCGCCGCCACCGCGAATGATGAGGTGGTCGTCAATGGCATGAGTCTTTCGCGGCGCGATTCGCCGTTTGCCAATTCCGGGATGATCGCCGCGGTCGAGCCCGGGGACTTGCCGGAGCTGTTCCAACAACACGGCGTCCTCGGCGGCATGGTATTCCAAAAAACGTTAGAACAGGCCGCCAAGTCCGCCGGCGGTGGCGGACAGGTCGCCCCCGCCCAGCGCGTCGCCGATTTTCTGGCGGGCAAACTCTCCGCCGACCTGCCTGCAACCAGCTATTTTCCGGGTGTCCGTTCCGCCCCGCTGCACGAGTTGCTCCCCGCCTGGATCACCGGCCGGCTGCGCGAGGGCTTGCGCTTGTTCGACCGCCAGCTGCCGGGTTATGCCGCGGCACCGGCGTTGTTGTTAGGATTTGAAACCCGCACCAGTTCCCCGCTGCGCGTTCCGCGCCGTGACGATACCCTCGAACACCCGCAGTTGCGCGGCCTCTATCCATGCGGCGAAGGCGCCGGTTATGCCGGAGGCATCGTCAGCGCCGCCCTCGATGGCATGCGCAGCGCCGAGGCCGCCGGTCGCGGGCGGTGACGCCTGCCGCAAAATGTCTGTCAGATTTTGCTTGCCATGCCCCGCCGCTTTGACCACAACCAAAGCACCATGAACAAAGCTGAACTCATTGAAACCGTGCAGAATGCCCTCGGACAAGCCGCCACCAAACGCTCCGCTGAAGAAGCGGTCCTAGCGGTTATGGACTCCGTCGTCATGGGCATCAAACAAGACAACAAGGTTCAAATCGTGGGCTTCGGCACTTTTGAAGTGAAGAAGCGCGCCGCCCGCATCGGGCGCAACCCGAAAACCGGCGAGGCAATGCCAATCGGCGCCTCCTTGTCCGTCGGTTTCAAACCCTCGTCCGCACTCAAGGCCGACTTGTAATTGTTGGATCCTCCGCACCCTCGGCCACCTCTACTGCATCGGCGTGCGTTAGGTAGTGCGCTAGGTAGTGCCGCGGTACCCGCCAGAAGGTTAAAGAAATTCTTGAATCTATTTGATGGATCGGGCTCGGATTGGCCGCCGCGTATGTCTACCGACCCATCATTCCAAGCTCGCACGACGTCATGGGGCTGTCAGTTAGAATGCCCCGTCCCAAACCCTCCCGCCGGCATGCGGGCGCCTCATCCCTTCAAGCGCCGGGTTATTCTGCCGGCGCTGTCGTGGCTGCTGGCGGGCCTGCTGCGGGCCGAAGTGCCGCCCTATGATGACATCCAGCCGGCGAGGCACTGGGACCAACTGGCCGACCAATCCGCCAAAGCTATCAAGAATGATTATTGAAAGTCGTTTGAATAAACCTGTTGGAAATCCACTCACACCGCCGTTGCCAATCGTATGGGCGGCAAACTCCAACCACTAACAATAAGCCACTGATTCCTTCATTATGAAAACCATCTCCACCCTCGCCCTCGCGGCAGCTTCACTGTTCATGCTCGCCAGTTGCACCAGCACCCAGCCCAAGGCCCCGGTTATCCCGGCCACCTGCACCAAAGCCTGCCCCAAAGTCTGCCCCAAAGACTGCACCAAGCCTTGCCCCAAAGCCTGCCCCAAGGCCAAAGCCAAAGCCGCGCCGAAAGCCAGCACCAAGCCCGTTGCCGCCGCCCAACCCGCCGCTGCCGCCCAACCCGCCGCTGCCGCCCAACCCGCCGCTGCCGCCCAACCCGCCGCTGCCGACAAGCAATAAGTCCGGGCCCCAACCCGAACCCATCTATCCAAGCCCACCCCCGTGCGCAGGCAATCGACCTGCCGCCATGAGGGTGGGTTTGTGATTTAACCCGAAAATCCGTGAAATCCGTGAAATCCGTGGTTTTCTTTCCCCATTGCAGGAATTCAACTTCGCATTTCGGGCTTGAAGCCCTGCCCGCAGGCCGTTGCTCCTGGACCCTACACCCTGTTGCAAAGCCGGCGACCCCGTCATATTGACGACTCTAACAACATCCCGTTCTAGCATCCGTGACCAAGGGGCGAGGGCGTCCCGGGTGGCAGAAGAAAATCGCGGCGAACCGCCGCAATCACGGCCTGCGGCGAGCCGCGGCAGGCACGTCGGAAGATCCACCAATGATGTAAACTTGACAGCATAAAATAATGATGTAAAATCAACACCATGACCCGTACTCAGATTCAACTCCCCGACCGGCTCTACCAACGCGCCAAGGCTTTTGCCGCCGACCGCGAGCTCTCCCTTGCCGAAATCACGCGCCGGGGATTGGAGTTGTTTTTGGACCGCTATCCCCAGCCTATGCCGCCCTCCCCACAGTGGCACCTGCCGCGCGTGGACGGTGGCGGCATCAAGGTGCCGCTCGAACAACTCACCAAGATCGCCGCGACGGACGAAGCCACCCGCAGCCGCCCCCACTGATGCTCTCGCTGGACACCAATATCCTTCTGCCCGCCGTGGAAACCCGCAATCCGGCGCATGCCCGGGCCGCCGACTTCCTCGACTCCCTCCAGACGCGTGACGATGTCGCCATCTGCGAACTGATGCTCCTGGAACTCTACTCCCTGTTGCGCAATCCGGTCGTGCTTGCCAAGCCCCTCCCCGCCCATGCCGCCGTGGATGTCTGCGAAGCCTTCCGGAACCATCCCCGCTGGCAACTCATCGGCCTACCCCCTGACAGCCGCGCTTTTCATGACGCCTTCTGGCCCCGTCTGCGTGAAAAATCCTTCGCCCGCCGCCGGGCCTTCGATTGGCGTGCCGCCCTCGCTCTCACCAGTCAGGGAGTCACCGAATTTGCCACCGTCAATGAAAAGGACTTCCGGGATTGCGGCTTCACGCGTGTCTGGAATCCTCTGGCCCGCCCCGCATAGCCTGAAGGTCGCCGAAGGACAGCTTTGCCATCCTTAACTCTCTTTCCTTTGCGATCCGCCACCCATAGATCGCGATCTGGTGTCTCTCACTGCCCCAACTGCCAATTCACCAAGACGCGGATTTCACCTTGACCTGGCGGAATAGTGATGGTACGAGTGATGGTA
>CAIKDP010000386.1 GCA_903826205.1 Akkermansiaceae bacterium | reverse complement strand
CGTTCCAAGCCAAAACCGGAACGAACAAGGGAACGCCGCGAGTTTGGGCTGTCCGTGCCGAGGCTGTCATAAGGTGCAGAGATTTTTGGATGCTTTGGTGCGCAGTGGTCATTGTCGCGGTTCGCTATGTTTCGGGATTTGGACTCAAGGTCGCGACGCCATGTCGCGATTCATGTCGCGATTCCCTTTCAGAAGGCGTTTCGAAGTGTCTATCGCGACACGATGTCGTGCTTGGTGTCGCGATCATGACTTCAGGTATTCTGTGGCTGGGCCGCGCCCCACACGCCGGAGCAAGCCAAGTTTTACGAAATGCGTCAGGTGGCGCTGGGCGGTGCGGGCTGTCACGCCAAATTTGCGCGAGTACTCGCTCTGCGTCGTCCCTGTTAGTCCCGTGAGGAACGTCCAGCCATTTTGCTCTTCAACGGTCATTTCATCAACAACGGCTTTATTCAGACTCAACGTTGCGCTTTTGACCGTCCGATAAAGCGTCAGCACCAGATACGGATTTTCCCAGCCATACTTCGGTAACGGCAGCCCGGTTTCAGATGAGCAATTCTTCATCGACCTAAGTCCCAACCCACGCTCCTCGGCCAACTCCATCTTTGCAAAAACGAAGTGGAGCATCGGATTGCGGCTGAGCATGGGTGCGTCAAACCTTTGGAGCTGATCCACGGTTATCGGATCCACTGGAGCGCCGGGGCTCTTTATGGTATATGTGTCTGGTGTCACCACCAACTGACACTTCGCTCCCGCAATGTCGTAGTTGCGGTGCACGAGGGCGTTGACAATGCCCTCGCGAACTAGCTCGTAGAATTTTCCGGACGTCTCCTTTCGTTGGGCTTCGCTCCGGTCGATAGGATTCGGCAGCTTGTCCTTGAGCCACTGAATCGCCTGCTCCGGCACCAGAACCATCGGCCCGTCGAAGTCGCGGACTTCCTCGGTGCCATCGGGATAGTGAATTGTCCCAAGCAGGCCAGCTTGCGGCATGACATCCCTTGGGGATTTGCCAAATAACAGCATCCCAAAACCGGAAGGCAAGAGTTTTGCACCCTCGGTTTTCAACAATCCTTGCTGAATCAATCGCCGTCTAAACGCTTCCGAACTAACTGCTTCTTCCATCTTTGCTAGCGAGCGATAACGCTCCAAGACTTTCGACGAAAAGTCCTGTAGGTCTGCCGTCGCTATCGGATTCTCAAGCGTCGAGAGCGTCACCTCGTTCTCAGCCTCTTCCGCTACCGCCTTCCGTTCCATTGCTTGTGCGATAAACTCCTTGTTAGCCGCTTGGATTTCCTCCTGCAAATCGCGTTCGAACATGTGCACGGTGACGCCGTTGTCCTGAAGAAACTTGATCCCTTTACGATCCACTGTCGGATCCGGGTCCTCGATGCCCACCCATACTTCCTTGATCCGTGCATTCACGATGCGCTCGGCGCAACTCAGTTTCGGGTGATTGCGGGCACCGGGAGCGCATGGCTCCAGCGTGGCAAAGAGGATGGAACCATTCAGATTGTTCGCGCGGTTCTTCCGTTCCAACAGCGTGAACTCTGCATGATCTCCCTCACGCAGCTCGCCGCGGTGAGCCATCTCTATATTGCCATCTGGCTTAAGCAGCACCGCGCCAACCAGCGGACTCGCCTTCCCATCAGCGCGCGGCTCGCTGATGGATTGCCTCATTACCGCGATGGCCTTCTCCATAAATTTTCGCGGATCGAATTTCTTTTTACCTGTCATCATATTGATTGTGTTAATTGAGGCATGTAAATCTCAT
>CAIKDP010000385.1 GCA_903826205.1 Akkermansiaceae bacterium | reverse complement strand
TCGTCAAGAATCGTCCCCGACCTGTACCCGTCCTCTTTCCAGAACACCCGGTCGAAGTTCTTCTTGATGCTGTCGAGCTTGGCGTCAATCGCGGGAATATCCCCGGCATTTCCGGTCACCTGCGCCATCTTTTTAAGGGCGGATAACGCCCCGTAATACTCTGCGGCCTGGATCACCTTGAAGTCCTGTTTTCCAGTCCCCCAGTCATACCAATCATAAATATCAACCAGGGCAGTCGTCATGAACCGATAATCCGGCAGCCCGTTGGCCCCGATGTTATAGAGATCGAGATACTTCTTGGTGCCGGGATAGATCTGCTTAAGCGTTTCGAGATCGCCGGTGTAAAGATAATAGGTCCAGTCGCCATACTCGCCGTGGGCGATCAGATTCTGCCCGGCAAGCTGGCCGATCTGTTGTGTGCGAATGAAATTCTTGGCTAACTTGTGCGATGACAGATCCATGGCGTAAAAACACTCCTCCATTTCCAAGACCGCATCTCCCTGCCATTCGCCCCGCTCCCGGTCAGGGCAGCCCATGAAACAATTGTTTCGCAGGCAGAGATACAAGGTCCGGGTCGCCTTTTCCCAGAGGGTGTTATAGTCAGCGTCATTGCATGAAAACGAGCCCGCGAACTGGGTGTCATATCCGATCTCCCGGAATTTCACGGCAAGGACCGTCATGCCGGCAGGGATGGTATAGATGGCGCCCTCTCCAGCGGTCCAGTCCGGCATCTCGTAGGCTTGCTCGCCTTCGGCGGTCCTCATCTTCTGCACAGGAGTCGTGCAGCGCATCAATGGGTTGGACGAATCAAATTCGATCACCTTGCCGGCCGCGTCGGCCTTGACCCGTATCCACATGGTGTATTGGGCATTATATGGCAACTGGCAGACAAGCTTCCATGGCTTCGCTTCCGAATGCGGCAGATCCTTTGACGTATAGACATAATCTTTAAGCCCATAGTCAGTCATACCTTCAGCCCGATAGGTCGCCTTGATGATTGTCAGCGGCATGTCCGCAGAGCCCTTGATCTCAAGGCATCCCCCCTCGCGCACGGCCTTCTTGCCAAGTTCATTGCCAAGTTTGAACTCGACAACGAGTTCCTTGATACCCGGTATCTGTTGGCCACTGACGAAAGTGCTGTTATTGACGGCAATCGAAAGCACATGATCCTTCACGGACTCCCTGACCTTGGCTGTCACATCAGTCTCTGCGGCAATCGCGTTCGAGAACACCGTCAACAGTCCTAGAATTAGCAATCCGATATTTTTCATACTGTTTATTTCATTTTTCATGGGGTGTGTTCGTTTCGGTACAAGTTACTTCTTCATCTTATTCCAGCGAGGGCCAGATGACCTTGCCTTCCTTCTGTTCACCGAGCTTCTCGTATGCACCGTAGAAATCGCTGTTGCAGTCCAGCCACAATGTCAGGCGGTGCATGTCCTTGTTGTCCGCAGCCAGAGCAGATCCCGACCATAAAACCACAAGCATCAGTAATGTTAGCTGTCTGTTCATATTCATTTCGCCTCCACGATCTCGACTTGATGGACCTGCATGACCAGCGCCTTCCGAATGGCTGCGAACAGCTCCGGCATTTTTTCCATCCGTTTGTTGAAGACCGCCAAGCGTTTGGCTTCGACCTGTTCCGGCGATATTTCCATGAACTCGGGAACGCCTCCCGCACGCAACACTCCGCCGAATATACGGTCATGGAAATAGCTGTTCTTGGTGCTGATAGCAGCCATCAGCGCCTTGACTTGGTCGGCGACTGGGCCTGCGCTTAGAGCGGGTGCCGCCAGATTGACCCCGGCTCCCAACTGGGCGGCGGAATAATCCGCCACCTTCACCCCGCCAAGCCGGACCTCATACCGGCCCGGCTTGAGGCCTGACACTTTCAGGTGGTAGCCGTTCATTTGCTCAAGAACCGGGACCCACTGCAGAATGTTTTTGGCATCCCCATCGGGAAAGAACGGCAGCGCGCTGTCCTTCTGTTGGAACTCGATCCTGCCGTCGGCGGCGACCTTCAGCCCTTCGATCTGGCAGTTCTGGTTCTGAACGACCTTGCGGGATTCTGCGTTGATTTCCACCGCGGCCACCAGTGTTGGGAAGCTCATGCCTTTGAGAATCTCGGCGGCCATGAGCGTCTGGCCGGGTTGACCCGGATGGACCACATCGCCGCCACCGATCCGGTTTTTCGGATTGGCCGCGCGCGCCTTGTCAATGGCCGCCACGAACGGGTGGAACTGGTCGATGAACAAGGCGTTGCCGTTCGTTGCGGCGATCTCCTTGACCGCACCCGAGAACTTTTCAAGCTTCAGGATATAAGGCAAAACCGAGGGGCCTTCATCCATCACCTCGGCCGGGGTGGTGGTGCACCAGGCGACACGGATGTTGGCGGCCTTCGCCTGATCGGCGATCTTCTGCATTGAGGTCATGAATTCCTTGATTTTGGTGCCCCCCGAGTATCGGGGGTCATCAAAATTGCTGCCCGGCCCGCCGCAATCGTTCATGCCGAAGTTGACGGTCATGGCAGTGGCCCCACAGCCCACCACGTCGCGCTTGAAGCGTCCGCCGCCCCCGCCCGCGTTGTCACCGCCGATTCCAACATTGAAAAACTTCAGGTCCCACGCGGGGAAGCGGGTGAGCGCCCAGGCCTCCACATAGGTGCTATAGAGATGTTGTTCGGTGATGCTGTCGCCAATCATCACGACCTTGTCGCCGTTCTTCAAGAAAAAGTCCGCAGCGGTGCAGGGCAACGCGGCTAACAACAGGCTGATGGCAGTGGTGGCGTATTTCATGGGAGTGTGGATTGGAAGTGATAGGTTCCCGAGCCAACCGCATAGACGGCGGCACGGTTTTCCATGCGCAGTAACTTCACGCCCGCGGCTGCGGCGGTTGGCTTGCCTGACTCGGTCACTCCGGCGGCGTCCTTGGCTGGGACATATACGGTTGCGGTGGTGTTGATGGGGATCGTGACATCAAATGTCAGTTTGCCACCATCGCGCTTCCAGTTGCTCACAATCTGGCCGTGGATCGAGTCATAGCCGCACTTGATCCAGGTCAGGTCGCCAACGACGGCGGGCTTGATGAGGATCTTCTTGAAGCCGGGGCCGGATTCGTCGGGGCGGATGCCGGCCAATCCCTGATAGAACCAACTGCCTGGGCTGATAAAACACGCGTGGATTTGTGAGGCATGGCCGTTCCACTGCTCCCATACCGTGGTGGCCCCCTGCTCCAGCATGTAGCCCCATCCCGGATAGGTCTTCTGGTTGAAGATGGTGTAGAGCAAATCATTGCGTCCAGTCTCCTGCAGGTATTGAATCAGGAAATAGGTGCCGAGCATGCCGGTGTCGAGATGCCCCTTGCTCTTCACTAAAATGATTTCCTCGAGTTTCTTCTGAACGGTTCCCACCAAATCATCGGGAACGCTGCCGGTCATGAGCGGCAGCACCTGATATGCCTGCTCATCCAGACCATAGAACTGTTTCTGGGCATCATAGAACGTCGTGTGGATCAGCTTCCTGGTCTTGTCGATTTTGGCCTGGTATTCCTCAGCCTCCCGGGCCTTGCCCAGGACACGGGCGCTGCGTTCGAGAATTTGCCACAGGTAAACCCGATAGCCGTTGTTGAAAATCTCACAGGCCTTTTGGCCCGGCGAGTTCTGAGTATCCATACCCCGCTCGGGCGGCACCCAGTCGCCCAGAAACCCCCCGCCGCTTCCACGCATCAAGCCGTCCGGGGCCAGCCCGTCCAAAAACGCGGAGTAACGACCCATCGCCACAAAGGCGCTCTCTAGCAAACGTTGGTCGCCGTAATACAGATAATTTTTCCACGGCAACACGGTGCCGATGCCACCCCATCCCGGACCGCCCCAGGAGGGAATCACGAACGGCGCGGTGAAGGGGAATTGACCGGTGGCCGGGTCCTGCGCGTCGAGCCAGTCAACCGCCCACTTGGCGTAAAACGCCGGGGCGTCGCGGTTCATGATTTGTGTGTCGAGCGAGGTCTGACCGTCGGCTCCGTAGCCGAGGCGTTCGCGGTGCGGGCAATCCACCATGTAGCCGCCCAGGCTCAGGCAGCGGATCGTCCACAGGTTGAGCTGGTGGATGCGGTTGAACAAATCGTTAGAACACTCGAAGGTGCCGACCGGATTGAGGTCCGATTCTATCAGCAAGGCCTCGGCATCGCCCGCTGCGGGTTTTTCGGCCAGGCCGTCCACTGTGGCGTAGCGGAACCCGTGATAGTTGAACTTGGAACAGAACACCTCGCCGGGCTTGCCGGCCGAAATGCATTCATCTAACTGTTGGAACGTCTGCCCCGGTTTGTCGGCATAGGAGAACGTCAGGCGCTGGCCGGCGGCCAACTGCGGCAGACGCAGCCTTAACCAACCGGTCAGGTTGGTGCCGAAATCCAGTTCCCAGTTGTTAGCGCCCTTGGCGGTGCAGGCCACCACAGGGATGATTTTGTTGATGCGGTTCGGGGAACACGACTGTGCCGTGACCGCGCCCTCAGGTGCGGCGACCTCCACGACGGGCAGCCAGTCGCCGGTCTTGCAGCCGACCTCGTTCCATCCCGCGATCTCTTTGCGGGCGTCAATGGTTTCGCCGCCCATGTTGTTCCACTCCCATGGGCCACGCAAGGCATGGGTGCTGATCATGCCGGTCCAGGTGCGGTCGGTGCCCAGCACCACCCGCTGCCCGCCAACCGACAGGTCGAGCTGGACCCGGCCGCTCGCGCCGCCCTTGGCCCAGCCGCGTCCCAGCCACAGGCCCACGCAGTTAGAACCGGCACGCAGCAGCTTGCTGATGTCATAAGTGGTGTAAAGCGAGCGCTTCTTGTCCTGCGATACTGCAGGGGCGAGCACGTCGTCACTCACCTTCTTTCCGTTCACAAACAATTCGTAATAGCCATTCACATTCACATAGGCCAGCGCCCGCGCGGGTGCTGATGTTAGATTGAACTCCTTGCGCATCCAGACCGCGGGCGAGTTCTCCATCGTCGCGACCTGTGCCTTGATCTGTTCCCAAGGGGCGCCGCCAAACTTCGCTATCTCCTTCGCCACGGGCCAGGCCGCGTCATTGAACCCGGCCTCGCGCCAACCGGCCTGCTCGCTCGACTGGGACTTCCAGGACGGCCCTGTTGCCAGCGTGAGTTGGCGGCCATCGGCGAGTTCGGCCGTCACGCAGCCGAGCAATCCCGCCGGGTTCGGCTTGTCACCGCCATTGCCTGCCGCCACCGCGAAGACATTGTCACCGGCCTTCAAGAGTGCCGTGAGATCGGCCTTGTCTGGAGAATTCCAACTGCCGCCTTTAAGCACTTCCTTGCCATTGACGAACAACACAAAGTCGCCGTCGGCGCACATCGTCACCGAGGCGCGCCGCAGCGCGCTATCCGCCGGCAGTTTCAGGCTGGCACGGAAATAGGCTGGGGTCGCCGGCATCTCGGCGGTGGTTCCGGCATGCGGAAACCAGATCCAGACGCAACGGTCGAGCCCACGCGTCCCGAAAAACCAGGGATCCTGCTTGACCCACTTCGCCTGCCAATCCTCGGGTTTGAGCAGGCCCATGGACCACGAGGCTGCCTGGCTCCAAGCCGACGGTTTGCCGATGGACGAGTTGTCTGTTGTCTGTTGTCGGTTGTCCGTTTTACCTTCACTATGCCAAACGCGCACTTTCCAATAACAAAGCCGCCCCGCATCTAACGGTTTTCCCGCATACTCCACCTGGATGCTCTGGTCGGACGCCACCTTGCCGCTGTCCCACAGGTCGCCCTGGTCTTTGGCTAACAACTCCGGTGATGACGCGACGAGAACCTGATAGGCGGTTTGTTGCTGACCTCTGTCCTCTGCGTTGCCTTCGGCCATGCCAGTTAGGGCTTCGCCGGGTCTTTCCGAGTTCGCTAGCGCTCTCCCCGCGTTCTGCCCTCTGCCCTCTATCTTCCAACTCAACCGCGGTTTCGCGGCATCAACGCCCAGCGGGTTGTCGCGGTATTCGCAACGCAAGCTGGCGACCTCGGCGGAGCGCGCTGTCGGGAGGTAGGAGAACATGGCCGTAGTGGCCAGCAGGCAGGCCGCAAGGCGGCTGGTAGTGTGATGTTTTATGTGAATTCGAGTATTGTGGTGATGGTTGCATTGGCTTTCAACGCGAGTTCCTTGGCGAGGGTCAATTCGACGCGCTGGCCGGATTGGGTGGCTTTGACTGTGAGTTGCCGGGTGCCGGCTGCCACGGTGGATGTTTTCACGGTGGTACCGGGTGGCAGTTCGAGTGCCAGGGATTTGACCCGCAGTCCACCCGATTTCACTTCAATTTTGTTAGTTTGCGTCTTGCTAGTTCGGCTCTGGCTGAGGGTGCCCCAGCCTTCGGCGCTGGTGAATGCTGCTTTGAAATTCTCCGGTGTCAGCTTGGGCGCGAAGCCGATGTGTTGTTTTGGTCCGTGGTATTCGAAGCCACAGGCGGCGATGAACACGCCATAACTGGCCATGCTGCGCGAGTAGTGGTCGCCGCACTCCACTTCGTTCCACGGGTTGCGCTTGGACGGGTGGTGGCGGTCATGCACCGCACGGGTGACGGCCATGCCTTGTTGGGCCATACCTTCCCAGAGCATGTGTCCGGCCACCTGATACTCGAAGCCGTTCATGACTTCGTTGAGCAGGTTGCAGACCCCATCCATGTTGCCTTTGCCGCTGGCGTTTTCGAAGCTCCAGTCCTTGCGCGGGAACGTGCACATCAGCATGCCCGCCTCGCCTGCCAGCGCAAAGAATCGACCGCCCTTGTAGATCTTGCGATACGCCCCGCAGTCTGGCGTGAAGTTGTAACGCCACAGCGCCTGCAACGCCAGGCGCGTTTCCTGCTGCGGGATCACGCGCTCCAGCCCGACCTGATAGGCCCAGCTTTGGCCGAACACCTGGTCAATCTCGCAGCCGGTGCCGGAATTGACGGCATTCGGATACTTGGGGTCTACCAGATTGATGAAATACTCCCGGTCGAACAGCCGCTTTATGCTCTCGCGGCCGGTGTCGGCTATCTTGCGGCATTCGGCGACAAAGGCATCGTCGCCCATATCGGTCGCCATTTCCGCAGCAGCGCGCAGGCTGGCCAGATACAATCCGCTCAGCCAGGCGATCTGCCCGTACCAACCGGCGTCGAGCGTGTTGTGTTGGTGGCCGTCTAGCAGGCCGTCACCCCTGTCCATCTTGATGAGGCACTGCATGGCCAGCTTGATGTTAGGCCATAAGTCCTTGAGCCATGCCCCGTCGGCGGTCATCTGATGCTCGCGGTATGCGCGCAGGATGCAACCGGCGTGGCCGTCCACCGCCAGGCCAAACCCTTCGCCGCGGTGGCGGATGGCACCCGAGGGTTTCTCAATCGCGGTGCCGAAGTCGGTGCGCTTTCTAACATCACGCTCAAGCTCTGGAAACAAGCGACCCACCGCGTGGGCATAGTGCCAGACGTGCGTGCAGGTGCCCTCACAGCAACCGACGCCTTCCCACCCCCAGAAGCGTCCCGTGGCAAACCGGTGTGAGGTCGCGCTTGCCAGACAACCGGTATTGAGCATCGTGCGGTCGAGGAACCAATAGGGCAAAGTGGAATCATACCAAGTGTCGTGCCAGAGCCGCGTCTGGGCATGCAGCGCGGCGAAATGCGCCGCCACATGCCCGGCGACGGCTGCGGCCGAGGCAAACTTCGTGGCATAGTAACGGCCGTTGTCCTTCAAGTTCTCCATGCGCTCGATCTTCCATTTCTGCATGTCCAGATAAGGAAAGTGCCAGGTGACGAGGAAGGTGGCCGTGGCCTCCTGGCCGGCGTCTAACAACATCGTGCGGACGATCGCACCAACCAGCTTGCCACCGTTAGATTGTGCGGCCTGGTCGGCAGGCGCTGCGCCAAAGGCCGCATTCGGCAAAATGCCGGAGCCAACGGCCGCCGCGGCTCTATCAGATGCCAGTGGTTCCAACAAGGCGAGGGCCATGGTACCCATGTCCAATGACTGCTTGAGGTCCGCAGCGGACAGCAGTTCGGACTTCAGGACTCTTTCCGCCGGACCGTTTTCAACATCGCTGTGAATGAGTAGAACTCCATTGTCCCGCTGCACGCGGTTGCGGCGCTTGGCCGCGTCGCCGGGTGCGGAAAAATGACAGACGGCATTTTCGAACCAACCCGCGAGGCGCACCTCCACCTTGGTGCTGCCGGTGTTTTTGACAGTATAACGCAGCACTGTGGCCGGCAGGCTGGAGTCGTCGGTATTGAGCGGCACAAAAGGCGAAAACGCTTCCAGCGCAACTGTGACCGGCACCTGAGGATCGCGATACTCAATGTTGGCCAGTGGGTATTCACCGCAAAAACTGATGTCGGAAAATCCCGCCTGCGTGAGTGGGCGCACTTGCTGCTTGCCATCGGCGCTGACCTCCAGAGCAAAGCCCTGCTCAATCGGCGAGGCCGGCACCAGCGGGTTCTGATAGGTGGAGCCATCGGTCCGCCGCGGCTGGTTGAAGATGTCCCAATGCCAGAGCTTGCCGTCGCCGCCGAGATAGAGCTGGCCCGCGCAGATGCCGCCAATGGGCATGCCGATTTTCTCGAGATCCTTGCCGCGGTAAACCGTGCGCCCGCCCCGCGCAAAAAGCGACTTCACCCACTCCGGCGAGAGCTTCTTATCAGCGGGCACGATTTGATCAAAATCCTCGCGCATGAACGGCCCGGCCATCACCGGCAACCGGCCGAAGGTCAGGCCCGCCGCCGTGCACGCGGAGGTCTTGAGGAACAATCGGCGGTCAAGCGATTGTTTGTTGGAATTGTGGTTCATAGTTGTTAGAAGTTATTCATGGGTTGCCACGGACGGCAATTCCACATGCGGGTTACCCCATCAATCACATGGGAGAACAACGGCACGGACGCATGGCCTGCCAAATAAACAAGTGTGATTTTCATAGTATTCTCATTCGCGTTTTCCGGACAACAGAAAAGCGGAGGCGCATGACTTGCCAGCGCCCAGTTTGACCGGCAAACCTTGCGTTTTGAGTTGAGCCCCGGTGAACGCACCACGATAGACCGGTGTGTCGTTCCCGTCGCTAAAGGACGCAACTTCGTTGACCTGATAAATCATCGAGTCGTCGAGAGTGCGCAAGCGCGGTGAGAAATCCGCCGGAATCATGCCAAAGCCCACGCAGACAAGTAGCGCCTCATTCTTCGCAGGGTTGGTGTAGCTCCACGCGTAGGGTCCTGTGTTGTCCTCGCCGATCGCGAGCGGATGGGCCACCTCACGCAGCAAGGCGCTGATGCGCGGACTCTTGCGCCAGTCGTTGAAACGTCGGAAAAACGTCCGCTGCTCGGGCGTCCAGCGTCGGACATCGCTGTAGTAGGTACTGCAACCGCACAGGAGCGAGGCGTAAACGGCCTGCGTCGTGAACATGTCGGGCTGCGGATCCCCCCTGTCTTCACCATGGACTTGGACGGCGGCTTCGAGCGGCATCAAGCCGATGTAGTTCATCGAATCACGCAGATTTGCTTGGACATCCGCAAACCCACGAGCGCCGTCGGTGCGCTTGTAAGCGCCGGCCTGGCCGTTCTCACCGATGAGCATCAGACTGACGCACTGGTCGGTCGCTCCGATAGGGTTCTCCGTTTCACAGGTGGTGAGCATCTGATGATCCGGATATTTGCGGGCCATGTCTGTCATGTAATTCCGCAGGTTCACAAATTTGCGGTAGACGTTGTCGGATGGATGGCTGTAGGCGGTCGGGGTGTCGTTCAGCCACAACTCACCGAGGTCAATCATCTGCCAGGTGCAGTGGAATTTCGGGATCAGAACATTTTCGACCCGGTCGCGCTTATAGGCGACAAACGCAGGATCGGCCAGGTCGCCGCCATCGCCCCAGCCGTAGGAGTTGACCCGGTGCGGTACTGTCGGAGAACTGTGCATGGTGAAGTAGTACCCCATCTTGATGCCGAGGGAATTGGCATAGTCGGCGAGTGCGGGCAGATTACTGGTAAAGCTTGGTTTTGGCTCTACGGCATCGGAACTGAAGTGCCCGTTCCAAGTCCAGGTCACCTGCCAGCGGTCCATGCCCGTTTCCGCGAGCGCGGGTAACAGATGTTTCCGCGCCATGTCGTCGTTTTGGAAATACTCTACGCAGTACTCCTGGAACTCCATCTGCGGCAGCGGATCATGGTATTTGAAACTTTTTCGAAAATGTTCAGCGACGGCCGCGCGGCCATCCAGAGCGTCGCCGGTGAACGGTTGGAGGTTGACCCAGAAATACTCGGATCGCTCATGGGGAAAGAGCGTCAGTTGGACGGCGGTCGGATTGGTGAAAATCCGCACACCCTCATCTCCCCCTGCCAGGACATTCATGAACAGGAACGGGTTGTTAGGGTCGCCCTTTCCCGCACCGGGCGCAAGTGATGTGCACCAATTGTTCTCGGGCAAAATCGCCAGTCCGTCGCCGTCCGCATAGCGCAACAGGCAATTACGCTTGGCCTTTTCCAGCCCTTTCGTCGTGCTGGCCCACTTTGTTTGCCAGGGGACATAGTCAAGGGTGTGCTTACCGGCCGGCACATTGAGCGAAAGAATGTCCGAGGAAGAGATCACCCGCTCACGGGAGTCGTCGTTTTTGATGAAACTGCCGTACCGCAACCCGGAACGTCCGTCATAGACTTCAAAGACCAAGGTCACCGTGATTTTATCCGCAGGCCGGTCCAAATCGACGGATACCGACTTGCCCCAATGTCTTCCAGATGATTTGATATCGTGGACCACCACGGAGCCAAGCACCCATTTCCCGTCAGTTGCCTTCATCTCCAGGCCATCGATCCCATGGCGAAACAGAAGGCGGTTGCCCGGCCCGGTCAGGCATTCCTTACCCGACGTCTTGTTGAAAAGACTGGTCAGATCGATGCTTCCATCTTGGAACAAGACCACGGCCTTCAGGATATCGTTTTCCAGCGTCCATGCCTTGCCGTTCGCCTTGATCGTCGCTGGTTCTTCCGCCGCCAGAAAACCAATGCAACAAGCAAACATCCATGCGAGTGGCGCGGTCACCCATATTCCTGTTAGAACTTGCATATGATCGCCAAATTGAAGTGAATGAACATCCCGAACTTCAGCTTCAGGAAATCCGACTGCTGCTCCTCGAGAGATTTTGTCGTCGCTGGCACAGCCAGTTTCGGATCGGCACCGTCACTCTCCGCCGACGCTGCCTGCAGCGTTAACAACACGGCCCCAATCCCCCACAACATGATGAATTTTCTTGTCATTGCGATATGCTTTCTTCATGGCTGACATCATTGCGGTTTCATATATGTTTCGCCTTTACTACTTCTCCCAGTCATCGGTGCGGAAGGGAGACGCCGGCAAGTCCTCGTTGTTATAGAGATTGCAGTCATCGCCGGACATGGTGTAGGCATAGCGGACGGCGACCGGCTTGGGCACTCCGGGAGCGGAGATGACCACGGTCGTGCCGTCGATGACGGCGGTGGCCCAGGCCCACTTCTTGTCCTCGCCGGCGATGGCAAAGCGCTTCAATTTGCCCTGCGGATCCTTGACCACGGGGGCGAAGCCGTGCTTGGTGGCCACGGTCAAGCCCGAGCCAACGCTGTCAAAAGCAATCCGGATCTTATCACCTTCAATTTTCATTTCCTTGTATAACGGACCGCTGTAGACCCGGTCCTTTTGGCCGTAATCCTTGGCGAGAGCCCACAGCGCCAACCGCTCGCCCACATCGCGCTTGTTCTTGGGATGGATATCCCCGGGATCCCTGACATCGGCAAGGTCCATGGCCACCGCCATGCCCGTGTGCGGAATGCCGAGGGCTTTGAATTGGGCCATGCGGATCTTCGCCCAACCATCGCCACCCGCGGGATTGTCAGTCGGCAGTCCCCTGCCGGCCAACTGGACGAGATAGAACGGGAAGTCGCCTTCACCCCAGGCCGACCGCCAGCCACCGATGAGGGCCCGCAGTTTCTGATAGTAGGTCTCGCCCTCGTCGCCGTTGGATTCGCCCTGATACCAGATGGCGCCCTTGATGCCGTAACGGGTGAGCGGATGGATCTTGCCGTTATACAGGCAATGCCAGGTCGAGGGATACCCGCCGTCGGACTTATACTCGGCGGGCAGACCGGTCACGGCCGGCAATTCGGGCACGGCGGCCAAGCCGGCCGGCGAGATCCAGGGTTCGATGCGGGTGCCATTCCAGGCCGTCTTGATCAGGCCGATGGGAACCCCGGTTTCCAGCTGCAGCTTGCGACCGAAATAGAGTCCAACGGCCGTGAAACGCTGGCCGGTGGTCGGCTTGCAGGGAAGCCAGGCCGCGCTTTCTTCCGACGTCCCATTGCCGCGATGGACTTTCACATCGGTCTCAGGGTGCATCGATGGTTCGTTGACGAGATGGAACTGACGCAACAGCGGAACATCGAAATCCTTTTCATCATAGGGTTTGGGATCAAGGGCGTTGTGGTAGGCACCAGGGGTGAAATCCATGTTAGACTGGCCGCTGCAAATCCAGACATCCCCCACCACCACATCGTTGAGGGTCAGCCTGTTCTTGCCACTCACCGTCATGACTGCCGGGTTTGTGCAGGTTTTCATGGCAGCGAGCTTGACGCACCAGCCCCCGCCTTTGTCGGCGGTCGCCGCTTGGGTCTGGCCCGCGAAAGCGACTGTCACATTCTCGCCGGGTTCCGCCATGCCATACACGGCGGCCGGGATGTCCCTTTGCAAGACCATGTGGTCGGCAAAGATTGCGTTGAGGGTCACGTCGGCATGGACGGACGCGATGGCCAGCAGCAGACTTGTGAATACGGTGGTTGCTTTCATGGTCGGTCTAGTTGTTTCTCCAATCTAACATATTGGTGGTTCATCATTGGCGTTTCTGTGTCATGCCTGCCGGTGGCTTGCCATCAGGTTTCCCAGATTTGCGATGCCGCATTCGATGATTTCCAGTCCGCCCTTCTTACGCCGGATAACGGTGTCGCGATCCTGGGCCACCAACCAGCAGGTGGCCCCTGGATGCAGGGTGAGGAACGAGCGGAATGCGGCCGGATCGAACTGCGCCGCACGCCATTTGCATTCGATGGCCACCGGCGGATGTCCGCGCGTTGTCCAGAGAAAATCCAACTCGTGTTGCTGCTTGTCGCGCCAGTAATGCAGGCTATCCTGGCCGAGCGTGACCAACAACTCGTCGAGTACGAGATGTTCCCAAAGCCCGCCCATGTCCTCAGGCCGCAGGTGGCTCCAGCCACGGGCGTGGCAGGCGAAGCCGGTGTCGAAGGCATAAACCTTGGGCATCGCGACCAACTCGCGTGTCGGGTGGGTCGCGAACGGCCGCAGGACGTTGACCACGCCGGTCAACTGGAAGACGTCCAGATAGTTGGCCAGCGTCTGGCGGCTTGCTTCGCAGGCAGCAGTGAAACTCGTAAGCTGACACAAGCCGCCGCTTTGCGCCCAGAGCATCTCCAGAAAACGTAGGAATGAGTAACGTTTGCCAACCGAGAATAACTCGACGATATCGCGAGCCCAGTAGGCCTCGATCCATTCGCTGAAATCCTTTTCGGGTAATGTCGGAGCCACCAGATGTTCGGGTAGCCCTCCCCACAGGAAACGGCGGGCAAGGTCGCCAACGCCAAACGCCGACAACTCGCGATGCAGCACCGGCCGCATCTGGACCGTTCGCTTGCGCCCGGCTAGGGTGTCGCGGAAGCGGGCGCTTGCGCCCAGCGTCGAGGAGCCCGTTGCCAACACGCGAGTGCCGGGGAAGTGATCGCTGGCGGCCTTGAGCAAACCCGAAGGATCCGCCAAGCGGTGGATCTCATCGAGCACGATGCGCTGACCGCGATGCCGCTCCAGAAACGCCTCGATATCCTCGGCATCCCGGCGGACCCGCGGCAGGTCGCAATCGAAGTAGCTCACGTCCGGCAGGGCTTGGACGAGCGTCGTTTTCCCTAACCGCCGCGCACCGGCCAACCAGACAATCCGACGCTCGCGCCATGCCTGCTCGATTTGATGACACCAAAAGGGCCGCTTGACCATGAATGTTAATTAGCGTTTGGTAATACCAAACGCAAGAAGATTTTCCAGAAATCATCGGAGCTTTGTGTCATGGCATGGCCTGACGTGATCAGAATGACCTTCAGTTGGCGGATGAGTTTCCAAATTGTTGTTTGTACTGTTCCTTGAACGGATTGGCCTTGGGAGCGGTCTTGAAGGCCTGCTCGTTCTCGAGGCAGGGCAGCACATCCGCCCACCACGCGTCATAGGCCTTGTCCAGTTTTTCAACCACCTGCTGCTGGCCGGCGATGTCACGTGTTTCGCCTGGATCGGCTTTCAGATCGTAGAGGCACCACCGGTTGTTTTCCCGCACCTGCAGGTATTGTTTCCAGCGCACACTGCACTGCGCGTATTTCCGCGGTTCAACACCCGTATTCCAACGGCCGACATGCGTGAACAACATGCGCTCGTCATGCCAACCAGCCTGTGGGTTTTCCAACAATGGCACCAGGCTGAAGCCATCCAACATTTTTGCAACATCTTCCGGCACCTTGGCTCCGGCCAACTCGGCGAAGGTCGGGAAAAAATCCAGGTGGGCGGTGAGTTTGTCGCATGCCGCAGGCTTGATCGCTCCGGGCCAGCGCCACAGCGACATGGCGCGCGCGCCACCATTGAATGCCGAGCCCTTGCGGCCGCGCATGCCGGCATTGAAGCTGCCACCGGTTCCGCCATTGTCGTTGAGGAAAACGACCAGCGTCTTGTCATCGATGCGCAACTCATTGAGCTGCGTCATGAGTTTGCCGACATTGTCGTCGATGTTGGCAATCATCCCGTAAAACGCGTTGCCCGCACACCTCTGCTTGTATTCCTCAGGGCACTGGAGCGGCCCGTGGGGTGCATTGGTCGGAATGTACGCGAAGAACGGTTGTTTGCCCTTTGATGAGGCATCAATCCACTTCATGGCCTGCCCGAAGAACACATCCGTGCAATAGCCATCGGTCTTCTCGAACCTGCCGTTGTGCTTGATGGCCGGACTGAAATAGGTGTTGCCGGGAGCATCGCCGCAGGTGCCGGGATACGTCTGGCCAATCCCGCCCCCGCCATGAATAAACACCTCGTCAAACCCGCGCTTGTCCGGCTGATAGGCATCCTCGTCACCAAGGTGCCACTTGCCGAAGATTCCGGTGGTGTACCCAGCCGACTTCATAACCTGGGCAAGCGTCATGGATTTCAAGCTCATGCGCTCGCGCTCGAGGATCGTGTGGGTCACCCCGTTCTTGAATTCATGCTTGCCGCTCATGATCGATGACCGGGTGGGCGAACAGGTCGGACTCACATGAAAATCCTCGAAATGCAGGCTCTCATCATACATCATGTCCAAGTTCGGTGTCTTGATCACTTGGTTTCCATTGCGCCCCAAGTCACCATACCCCTGGTCATCAGTAAGGATGACGATGATGTTAGGGCGTGAGCCGGCGAGCTCTGCGGCCGATGTGGAGGATCCGCAAAACATGAGCATGGCAACTGTCGTTAGAGCAATTCGGTTCATCGGTCGTGGTTCTATTTCCCCAGCATGTTGACCACGTCCTTGGCGCGGGCCTCAGGTGTGACTTTAAGTTGTTCCAACTTGCCCGCCCTGACCACCCCCTCGACTGTCGTGTTGGATGGCGCGTGCAGTTTAAACGCAACATCCCAGTTGTTGGGCCAGGCGGGCAGCACATAGATCTTATTGCCATCGGCTTGGAGCAGCATCGCTTGCAGGGTGGTGAGGATGTTGACGCCGTGGTTCTGGTCGGGGATTGAGTCGAAGCCGGTCCACATCGCGGGAAAGCGATAGCCGCCGGTAATCCTCCTGGCGCGCTCGGTCAGCAGTTTGGCGGCATCCTCGCCGAGGCCGAGGCATGCGGCCTGGATGCTGTCCTGGCACCACCCGAAGTTATGGTGGTTGACGCGTTGGTTGTAGGTGGCGCGGGCCATGTCGAGATCGGGCCTGCCCACCCCGAAGAGCCGATAGGGAAACACGGCATACAACTCGGGGTTTTCCGAATAATCGCCGCCCTTGAATGCACCCGATGGGCGCAGGAGTTTCACTCCGTTGACCTCGGCCACCGGCAGCGGGGGCAGCTCGTTGAGCATCCGCGACCAGCGGGTCCGCTGGACTTCAGTCGTGGTGGACTGCGGCAGGGCTAACAGCCGCGGCAGGATGAAGCGCAAGCCGGCGATCTCGGGCATGGGGTTGATGGTCCACGGAAGTGCCTCCAGCGACTGCGCGGGGTCGATGATGATTTTCCCGTCAGGGTCGCGTTTCGGCCAGTATTGGTCGAAGAAGGAGAGGATCGGATCGGCCAGAGGAACGAGCGTGTCCTTGACGAACTGCGGGTCCTGTTTGAAATCGTAGAAGTCGAGCATGAAGGCAATCAGTTCCATACCGCCGCTCCAATAACGATGGATGCAGACATTGCCTGGCTCGGGACCACCATGACCCCAGCCCCAGTCCCGGTTGTTAGGCATACCCCAGAAGCTCATCGTTTCCTGGAACGATGCGGCATCCGTGAATTTGTAATAGGCCTGCATGCGGGCTTTGCTGAGTGGCAGTGCCTCGCGATACATGCGGAACCAAGGCTCGGTCATCTCGAAATCGCCGGCAGCCAACATCGGCCAATAGCACAGCCGGGTATTCTGGAACCAATAGCTGCCGCCCCAGTTCCGCCAATCCGGATCGCCATCCTCGGTGACCGGCGACGCGCCCGGGGATTTCTCCACGCAGAAGATCGAGCCGTTGAATTTGATCGGCGCGCCGCCGCGCCCGGAGCAGGCATTCATGAAGCGCTGCAACACATAGCCCTGCGTCACCAGCGTGGATGCGGCAGGCGCGGAGCCGGTTTTCGCCGACCCGCCATTATCGCCAACAAACACCCAGCTCCGGTTCCAAAACGCCTGCCACCATGCCACTGTTGTTAGGTGCGCCTGCTCGAAACCCGGCTGCAACGCCGCCTTCTCAACCTTGTCCAAGTCCTTTAGCCAGGCGTCGGACGTTGTCGCATGCTCCGCCAGCACAGTCATTGCCAATTGCTGTCGTTGGGCCGGTTTGGAGGATTTCAGGGCGTAATCGCCGTCTTTGACCATATCGACACCGCGCAGGCTCGCGCCGAATGTGAAATTCAATAACGGATCCGCGAACTTGCCTTTCAAGGACTCCAACTTCTGCACCTCGAGGCAAACCGGATAGAGGGATCGTGTGTTGCGATGATACCAAACCACCTGCGGCTCCGCGATGGGCGCAAGCACATCCGGCAATACGGTCAGCTTGTAGGATTGCGCCTGGGGGCTCTTGCCGTCGCCATAGCCGTAATCCTCCTGGGGTAATAACGGCCGCTCGCGCAGACGCCACAATTCCACTTCCGCCCGGCAACTCACCGGCACCGCGGCTGCGGCTTCCACCCGCACCACCGGTTGGCCGGCGTCCACCCAGAGCCGGATTTTGATGGGTTGATTTTGGATTTTGGATGAAATTTCGATGACCCCGTCGCGCAATAACAACTCTTGGCGGAAGCCGTCCATGGGGGTGAGCGCCGGGTCGAACTTGACGCGCACCCGGCCGATCTTGCACAAGCGCGCGTTTTCATCCCAAGCGTCGGTTTTGCTGACATAGAACACCAGGTCGCCCTTCTCATCCACCCACGCGTTGATGCCGACATCGCCGTTGCCCAGCGGCATCGAGCCGTGTGAGTCCTTGCTTGGGCTGTCCCATATGACATGGTGGGCCGCGAGCGCCGCCTCCATGCCCGGATTTACTTTGGCATCGCCTGCACCGACCGCCCGCAGCGGCATGGCGGTTGAGAGAACCAAAGCCATTGCTAGAAATCCGGGCGTGTTGGTATGTGTCATGATGGTTGGCTGATGGGGGCGGATTTAGGCTAATCCGAGCGCGGAAAAGGGCAAGAGTCAAGGCCTGTCAGTTGCTTAACCTGCACAACCCCTTGACGGGTCAGGGACATTGCGGTATGCAAACGGCCCCATGAAATCCATCCTTAGCGGTTGTGCGGCGGTTCTTTGCGTTTTCTCCATCCCGGCGTTTGCGGCGGGCGACGCCCAGCGGGTGCCGCTCTTTGACGGCAAGGCGCTTGACCAGTGGGACGTCATCCAATGCGAGGTTGTCGTGCAAGACGGCAGCATTCTAATCAAGGATGGCAACGGCGTCGTCCAGACCAAGAAGAAATACGGCAACTTCGTGCTCGAATATGAGTGGAAATCGCTGAAAGCCGACAAGTGGGACAGCGGGGTTTACTTCCGTTATGACGCCATTCCGGAAAACATGCCGTGGCCGGCCCGCTTCCAGGCCAATCTCAGACAAGGTGACGAGGGCAACGTCGATGGCTTGAAAGGCGCCAAGAGCCAGGGACTCTTCAACAACGGCGCATGGAATTCCTTCAAACTCACCGTGCGCGGCACGGTTGTTGAAATGGAAATGAATGGCAAGCCGGCATGGAAAGCCGATGGCCTTGAAGGTCCGAAGAGCGGCTTCATCTGCCTGCAGGCGGAGGTTCCCGGCGGCGGTCAGTGCCTGTTCCGCAACATTTACATCACCGAGATCAAGGAATGAAGTCGCCGCGCGACCAGACGCGGGCACATGGCGGTTGGCAAGAGGCTCCCATGTGTGGTAGACTCCCCGTATGCGATTGATACGGTTTGGCGACAAGGGCAATGAGGAACCCGGCGTGTTGTTGGCGGACGGTCGCCGGATGGATGCCAGCGGCGAGTTTCTTGATTACGACGAAGGGTTTTTCGCCATGGGCGGATTGGAGGCTCTCGCGGAATGGGTGGCGGATGGCTGCCATGGCGCGAGTGAAGTGGACCCGGCCATGCGCCTGGGACCACCGGTGGCACGTCCGTCAAAATTGGTCTGTGTTGGAAAAAACTATCTGGATCATGCCAAGGAAATGGGTGAGGGAATTCCCACCGAACCGACGTTGTTCATGAAAGCGACCAGCGCCTGGAGCGGCCCCTACGATGAGGTGATCATTCCCCAAGGGTCCACCAAGCTCGATTACGAAGTGGAACTGGCCGTGGTGATCGGGCGCACCGCAGCCTATGTGGAGGCGCGGGAGGCCCTGGCCTGTGTCGCCGGGTATGCGACATTTTGCGATTTTTCCGAGCGGGCGTTTCAAAAGGAAATGGGCGGCCAGTGGATGAAGGGGAAAAGCGCGGACACCTTTGCGCCGATGGGGCCCTGGTTGGTGACCGCGGATGAGGTGCCGGACCCGCAAGCCCTGCGCTTGTGGTGCAAGGTCAACGGCGAGTTGCGGCAAAACAGCTGGACAACAGACATGCTGTGTTCCGTGCGTTCCCTGATCAGTTATATCAGCCGTTTCATGACCCTGATACCGGGCGATGTGATCGCCACCGGCACGCCGGGAGGTGTCGCCATGGGCATGACGCCACCTAACTACCTGCAAGCCGGCGACTGGGTCGAGTGCGGCGTGGAGGGCCTCGGCGAGCTCAACCAACGGGTGGCGGCAGGGAAATTCATCTAACTGAGACCAACCTGTCGGGACCAGCAGACAACAAATAAGTATTGAACGTCGTTGACAAGCGGGCCGCTGAGACATAGTCCACTGGGTGTATGAAAGCCGTATTGTTTATCGCCATGATAGCCATGTTGGGGATGGGGAGTGCTTTTTCCGCCATCAATGAGAAAAAAATCGAGAACGCCAAGCAAGCGGCCGCCAAGTCCGGCAAGCTGATCGCCTTTGTCTTTTACCAAGGATACTGGGCCCCGAATTGCCCGAAATGCATCGCCACGGTGAACGCCAACAATGCGGCCGCCAAGAAGGTTATCCCGCGACAGAACGCCGTGGTCATTGAGGTCATTGGCACGGTCAAGGAGGTGGAGAAAGCCCTTCCAGCCGTGGTCAGCAAGGATGGACCGACCCCGCGGGTGATTGTCACCGATGCCGACTGCGGGAAGATCGTGGCCGAAGTCAAGACCGGCGCGAGCAAGGCGGACGTGGAAGCCTTCGAGAAAAAGGTCAAGGACGCCAGCTCCTCCAAGCACTAATGCTCCGCAATGCCGCTTGGATGGTGAGTTGGATCCTCGCCGCGTCCGCAGGGATCGGCCGTGTTGGCACGCGCTCTGCTCATTCATCGTTTCCATTGGGCTGGCAATCTCCCTGCCCCACAAGGCGGTGCCCACACCGCGCTAATGCCGCGCTTGCCATGACTCCGGGGATGCCCAAGGTTGCCGGCGGCGGCCATGTATGTTAGATAAAGGGTGCCGCGTCCGGACAATCCACCAACCCTCAATCCGCGCACAGATTAAAGCGGCATCTGCACGATTAAAGTCCTTGCCAAGGGCCGGCGGAAATGCCTTGTTACCTCTTGTGTCAGCTACTAACATTTTGAAACTCAAATCCTCGGAGCAGCGTGTAGGCTGCTTTCTCGTCAAGCTGGACGGTCGTCTTGACACGACGACCCATCAGCAGCTTTCAGCGCTGTTGGATGTGATTTTCGCCACGCCGGTGCGGGCGATCACGCTGGACCTGGCCGGCTTGGACTACATGAGCAGCATGGGGCTGCGCGTGCTCATGCAGATGATGAAACGCCTGGCGGCCCAGAATGGCAGCCTGCTCCTATCCAATGCCAAGGATTCGATCAAGGCCGTGCTTGAAATCGCCAACGTGCTGCCATCCATGTCACTGTTTGCCAGCATCGAGGAAGCGGATGCCTATCTGGATACCATCCAAAAGAACGCCTGATTCCGCGGTTCAACCCTGCGTCCGCACGTGAGACCCGTTCACTCATCCCTGGCCCGACGCATGGTCGCCCTGATTCTGCTAGGGGCAGGGCTGGTGCTGCTGCTGGTGCTGGGTTACAGCTACCTTGCGCAGCGCGAGCGGTTGATAGTCCAGGCGGTGCGGGAAGGCGGCGCGCTGGCGCAGTCGGTCGCCTTCCAGATCGAAGCCACGCTCGGGCGGGCGGAGGCGACGGTGCGGCAAACCGGGTTGACCCTAGGCGAACAGGAGTTGCGGCGGGCGGGCAGCGCCGACTTGATCCATCGCACGCTGGAGGCCAACCCCGAGATGTTCGGGATGGCTGTGGCCCTCAATCCAGCGATGGCAGCAGGCAGTGACTTTCAGATTCTTTACGGCTGGCGCGACGGGGCCGGCCTCTCCGTGCTGGACCGGCCCGCCCCGGACGAGGACTACCGCAGCGAGTGGTTTACCGCGCCGTGCAAGCTCAACCAACCGGTGTGGATCGAGCCTTACTACGACGAACAGGCAAAGGTCACGATGGTGACCTACTCGGTGCCGGTCATGCGTGGCGGCAAGGTGGCGGCGGTGGTGACTTGTGACCTTTCATTGGCCGGCATCCGTGGTTTGTTAGCCAGTCTGGATTTGGGCAAGGGAAGCATGGCCGTGTTGCTTTCAACGCGTGGCACCTTTATCGCCCATCCCGACCATTCCGAGATTGAGATGAAGCAAAGCATGTACAGCCTGGCGGATTCGCAGGCGGACCCGGAGGTGCGCCGCTCACTCCATGAGTTGGGAAAACGGATGTTGAGCGGCCAATCCGGCCACATGAGTTACCGCCGTCCGTTTGGCGACACGCTGAACGTGGCCCACATGAATTATCTCACCATCCCCTGCACCGGCTGGGCGTTGGGCATTTTCCAACCTGAGGCGCAGGTGCTGGCCCCGCTGGTGCGCTTGAACCGCATCAGCATGTTGGTTGCGGTGGGCAGTCTGGTGTTATTGTTGATCCCCGCGCTGGGCATCGCCTGGTCGATCACGCGACCGCTGCAACTGCTGGCCAATGCCACCGAACGGCTGGCCACCGGCGATTTCGACGCGGCATTGCCGCAGGTGAAGAGCCACGATGAAGTGGCGCAGCTGACCGCGGCGTTTGAGCAGATGCGCCGGGATTTGCGCCACTACATTGCGGATCTGACAGAAACAACGGCGGTCAAGGAACGGATGGCCGGCGAGTTGTCCGCCGCGCGCGAAATCCAGATGAGCATCGTGCCCAAGTTGTTTCCCCCGCTACCTAACCGTCCGGACATCGATCTCCACGCGATGTTGATCCCGGCGCAGGAGGTTGGCGGGGATCTTTACGATTTCGCACTGCTGGATGACGAGCATCTCTACATTGCCATCGGCGATGTTTCAGGCAAGGGCATTCCGGCATCGTTGCTGATGGCCGTCGGCAAGACCCTGATGAAATCCACGGTGCAGACCGTGCGCACTCCGGGCCGCGCCTTGGCACACGTCAATCATGAACTCGCCGAGGACAATGAGACATGCATGTTCATCACGATGTTCTGCGGGATCCTCAACCTCAAGACCGGGGATTTCATCTACGCCAACGCCGGCCACAACCCGCCGCTGCTGGTCCGCCAGGACGGCCGTATCGAGGCCCTCGACGAGCGCCCGAGTCCGGCGTTGGGGGCCTGCCTGGGAGCGGCCTATCAGAATCACAGCCGCCGCCTGAACCCCGGGGATCTGTTGGTGCTCTATACCGACGGGGTCACGGAGGCCATGAGCCCCACATTCGAGATGTTCGGCGACGACGGTCTGCTGGAGTTCGTGCGGTGCGAGGGGCACCTGGACGCCAAGCCATTGTTAGAGAACATGGCCCTGGCGTTGCACGCGCACGCCGCCGGCGCGGCGCAATCCGATGACATCACGGCGTTGGTGGTCCGCTGGCGCGCCACGATGGGTGCCCTTGAGGCACCGGTGGAAGATGTGAGCTGTCCGCCTGATGCCGTCCTCAACCTGCGCAACAGCCTGGAGGAATTCCCCCTCTTGGTTGCCTGGATCGAGGAACAGGGCAGCATCCTGGAGTTGCCGCCGGTGGTGATCAGCAACCTCAATCTGGCCCTCGAAGAGTGGGTGGTCAATGTGATTCAATACGGCTATACGGACACTCTAGAGCACCGGATCGAGCTGCAACTCTGGCGCGACGCGGCTGAAGTGCGGGTTGTCATCGGGGATGATGGCCGGCCGTTCGATCCCACCGCCCACGCCGCGCCGGACACCTCGTTGCCGGTGGCGGAGCGCCCGATCGGCGGCTTGGGCATCCATTTCATTCGCAAGACAATGGACCGCTTCACCTACCGTCGCGATGACGGACACAACATCGTCACTCTGGCAAAGGCCATCCAATCGCCACCACAAGGACAGGGAGAGCCCGCGCCATGCTGAAAACATTGAGAGGGATTTGGCTGGGCCTGTTGCTCATCGCTGCGGCATCGGCGTTGTTGTTATACTCGGATCTGGATCGTCGGCAAGGTGGCACCCACCGCCCTGCCACCCGCACATTGCCCCGCCTGGCGGTGCTGCAATGGAGCTCGACTGACTTGTTAGACCACACGGTGCAGGGCATGGTGGAAGGCTTGCGCTTGCAGGGCTTCGAACACGGGCGCAGTGCCGACATCCGGTTTTTGAATGCGTCTGGCGACAATACCACAGGCAACGTGATGGCCCGCGACCTGGCCGACGGGCAATACCGGCTGGTTCTAACAGCCAGCACGCTCGCCTTGCAGGCGGTGGCCAAGGCGAATGCGCAAGGGCGGGTGGTGCACTTGTTCGGCGCGGTGACCGATCCCTACGGAGCCGGGGTGGGCATTAGCGGTCCCGGGCTTGGCCAGCATCCGCCGCATCTGGTTGGGGTGGGCACCTTTCAACCCGTGGAGCGGGCGATTCGCCTTGCGCGGCAGATCCATCCGGCACTGCGCCGGATCGGCGTGGTCTGGAACCCCGGCGAAAGCAACTCCGAGGCCTGCCTCAAAAAGGCCCGGGCCATCTGCAAGGAGCTGGGCATCGATTTGATAGAAACCAATGCCGGCAGCACCTCGGAGGTTCCTGAGGCGGTGCGCTCGGTGTTGGCCCGCGATGCGGAGGCCATCTGGGTGGGTGGCGATATTGTGGCGATTGCCTCGATGGGAGCGATTGTTTCCGCGGCGCGTGGGGCGAAGGTGCCGGTGTTCACCAACGACCCGAGTGATGCCGCGCGTGGGGCCCTCTTCGGGGTGGGCGCGTCCTACACGCAGGTTGGCATCGCCGTGGGCGAGATGGCCGGCAAGATTCTCAAGGGCGCGGAACCTAACAGCTTTGGCGTGGCCAACCTGGTTCCCGAGGTGCTGGCCGTCAACGAACGGGTGGCCAAGGACCTCGGCACCTGGACCCTCCCCGATGAGGTGCTCGCCCAAGCCCGCGCCGCCGCCAGCCCGGTGGCGGATTTGCCGGCTGCCGCCCACCCGTGGAAAATCCGGGTGATCCGCTACAACGATGCCCAGTTTTCAGCGGACACCTTGCGTGGCATCCTCGATGGTTTGAAAAAACAGGACTTGCAGGAGGGGCGCGATTTCACCCTGCGCAGCCTCAACGCGCAAGGCGATATGACCACCCTCACCAGCATCATGACGAGCATCCGGGCGGAGGAACCCGACCTGGTGTTTGCGATATCCACGCCGGCCTTGCAGGCGGCCCTGCGCCAACTCGGGCATTTGCCCATCGTGTTTGCCAGTGTCGGTGATGCGGTGCGCGCGGGAGCGGGCACCACGGAAACCGAGCACTTGCCGAATGTGACGGGCATCACGACGCGTTCGCCGTTTGAGGCCATGGCCCGCCTGATCAAACAATCCGTTCCCGGGGTGCAAGCCGTCGGCACCTTGTTCACCCCGTCTGAAATCAACAGCGAACTCTATCGGGAATGGTTCGCCGAGGCCCTCAACAAGGAAGGTCTCGGACTCATTGCCGTGCCCGTCAATTCCAGCGCAGAGACGTCCGAGGGCATGATCGCCTTGCTGCGCTCACCGATCCAGGTGGTGGGCCAGATCGCCGACAACGCCACGCGCCCGGGGTTTTCGCAAATTGCCCGGCGCGCACGGGATGTGAAACTGCCGGTGTTTTGTTTTGATACCGCTGAAATGGCGGACGGCGCGACGCTGGCACTGGCGCGCGACTATTATGAATCCGGCGTCGAGGCGGCAAGCGTGGCACTGCGCGTGCTGCGCGGCGCCCCGCCCAAAGACATTCCATTCTCTAACACGCGCAGCGAGACGCTCGCCATCAACCCGGACTTGCTGCGCCAATACGGCATCGTTCTGGCACCGGAAAATGCCGCCAAAGCCAAGGTCATGACCGCTTCCAAACCATGAAAATCGAATCGCGCAGCCAAGGTGCCGTCATGGTCGTCGAGGTGAACGGCCGCCTGGATGCCGCGTGGGCCGATCTCCTGTTAGGCACGGTCCGGGACCTCGTGCGGGAAGGCCACGACCAAGTGCGCCTGGATGCATCATGTCTCGAGTATCTCAGTTCGGCAGGGATCCGCACCTTGCTCAAAATCCGCCGCGAGCTGGAGGCCGTCAGCGGGACCTTCGGCATTGGCCCGGCGGCCCCGTTCGTGCAGGAAACCCTGCGGATGTCCGGCCTGGAGGTTTTGCTGTTAGATGAGATCCCTCCTGCCGTCGAGGCGCAGCCCGCTGCCGGTGGCACGCCCGTGGCCAACGAGGCAGCAGTCGCTGCCGCCGCAGGCACGCGCTTCGAGCCGCACGTCCTGGCGGCTTCGGCAAAAATCACCGTCACCGCCCATGCCGGTTGGCGGCCATGGCAGCCGTTGTTAGATAACCACTGCATTGAAATCCCCCTGCCCCGTCCGCGCTTCGGCCTCGGTATCGGTGCCGCCGGGCGGGATGACTCAGATATCCGCGGCCGCTTGGGCGACTTTGTGGCGGCCGCCGGGTCCGTGGCCTGGCTGCCAAGTGATGGCGCGGACCGGCCCGATTATCTCGAGCAGAACGAGCGCTTCCTGCCGCGCCTCCATGTCATTCAGGCGCTGGTTGGCGAGGGGGACTTTTCACACCTGTTGCGTTTCAGCCCTGCGGCCAAGGGGGATTGCGTCAATCTATCCGATTTGTATGAGCAGGTGCTGCAGACGACCCGGGCCGATGCGGCCGCCATGGTCTGCCTGGTGGAGGTGGAGGGACTTGTCGGCGCCGCCCTGGCCCGCTCGCCCGGATGGATCAAGGAATCCGACCAGCCGGGACAATTTCCAGAGTTGCGCGAGTGGTTGTCATTTTGCGGCGAGCGGGTCCACCCGCAGTCGCAAGCGCTGTTAGTGGCGTTTCTCTGCCGCGACTCCGCCCATCCGTTAGCCGCGCATCTGACGCCGGTACCGGCGCGGCCCGGGCTGCTGGCCCACGCCCATGCGGTGGTGTTTCCATTCCGGCCCTTGCCGCAGGGCGTCGTGGATTTGGAGACGTCGGTGGCGGCGGTGTTTGAGGACAACACGCCGCTCGGGTTGCTGCATCTCATTGAAGACGACCGGCCCCTCGTCGGTCTGGGTGAGAGTTCTTTCATCCGGGGTGCCTGTTGGTGCGCCCCGGTCCACCCTGCACTGGAAATCATCACATGACCCTCGTTATTGGAGCACTTACCATCGGGCTGATTCTCTCCCTCCTTTCGATGGGCGTCTGGATCAGTTTCCGGGTCCTGCGTTATTGCGACATCACCGTGGACGGATCCATCACCCTGGGTGCATCGGTGGTGGCCATCCTGCTGGTCAAGGGCTGGTCACCGTGGACGGCCACCCTTGTCGCCACCCTCGCCGGGGCCGCCGCCGGATTGGTGACCGGCATCCTCCACACCCGCTTCAAGATCCAGGAACTGCTGGCCGGCATCCTCGTGATGACCGCACTCTACTCGGTCAACCTGAGGGTCATGGGGCGCAGCAACGTGCCCTTGCTCGACGTTGAAACCCTGGCCTCGCCGATGGCCCGGCTCATCACCCGTTGTTCATCTAACAGCGATACCCTGGGGGTATGCGGCTGGCAGGTGCCCGTCCAGGACGCGGCGATGCTGGTCACGGTTTTGTTAGTCACGGTGGCCGTCGCCCTGGTGATCCGCTGGTTTCTCCTAACACATATCGGCACGGCCCTGCGGGCGACCGGTGACAACCCGCAGATGGTGCGTGCCCAAGGCGTCAATCACCGCACCATGGTGGTCTTTGGCCTGGCGAGCGCCAATGGCCTGGTGGGCATGTCCGGGGCCTTGCTGGCGCAATACCAAGGGTTTGCCGATGTGCAGATGGGCATCGGCATGATGGTCTGGGGCTTGGCAAGCATCATCATCGGCGAGGCGCTGGCCGGGCGGACCACGCCCGGGCTGGCGTTGTGCGGGGCCATCATGGGCACGATCCTGTTTCGCCTGTTAGTGGCCATTGCGTTACGCTGGGGCCTCAACCCCAACGACCTGAAAATGGTCACCGCCCTCTTCGTGTTTGCGGCGCTGGTGCTTCCAGACAGCGTGAAATCCGCCATGCATCGATTCTTCAAACGGCAGCACCATGCTTGACCTCCGCCAAATCCGCAAAACGTTTTTCCCCGACACCCCCAACGAGGTCCAGGCGTTGTGCGGGATCGACTTGCTCATTCCAGAGGGGACCTTCGCCGCCATTATAGGCACCAATGGTTCGGGCAAGAGCACCCTCCTCAATGCGGTGGCCGGAGCCTTTGAACTCGACCAGGGTGGCATCCACATTGATGGGAGGGAAATCACCACCTGGCCGGAATACCGGCGCGCCGGACTGATCGGCCGGGTGTTCCAAAACCCCTTCGCGGGCACCGCCGCCGATATGACCATTGCTGAAAACATCGCGCTGGCGATGCGCCGTGGCTGCCGGCGCGGATTCGGTTTGGCATTGCACCGCACGGCCCGGGCCGAAATCGCCGAGCGCGTCCGCACCTTGAATCTGGGCTTGGAAAACCGCCTCGACAACCCGATCGGCACGCTCTCCGGTGGCCAGCGCCAGGCCCTCACCCTGCTCATGGCCACGTGGCGGCGCCCCCGCCTGCTGCTGCTAGACGAACACACGGCCGCCCTCGACCCCAAAAGCGCCGCGCAGGTGGCCGAACTCACCCTCACCCTCATCCGCCAGGAAAAACTCACCGCCCTGATGGTAACCCACTCGATGCAACAGGCCGTGCAACTGCCCGAGCGCATCATCATGATGCACAAGGGCCGGGTGGTGCGCCAATACGAGGGCCAGGAAAAAGACCGCGTGCGCGCCCCTGATCTGTTAGCCGCGTTCGATCAAGTCCGCCGCCGCGAACAACTCGATCCCGCCGTGGCCGCCCTGCTCGCCAAACAATACGGCTGAGTGGTCTGAACATGCTGCCCGAATCCAACCGCGTTCATTCAGTTTCCCTGAGCACATCCATTATTCGGCAGAGCCGCTTCCCAGCGTTGCAGTTTTCGCTTGCCACGCCACGGATTCGCCCTAGCTTGCGCGCGGTGACCCGTTCCGTGCAATTGCTGGCGTTATGGTTGGCGGCCTTGTGGCTGCCAATGTCAATGCATTGCCAAGTGGCGGGTTTGATGGCTTGTTGCGGGGATCAGGCCTGCTGTGAGGGCCAGGCCTGCGGCAACGGCCATTCCTGCTGTGGCGAAAGCTCCGACTGCCATTCCGGCGTCTGCAAAAACATCGATCACAGGAACTATTTATTGAAGAAAACCACCCCGATGGTGCCTGTGGCGTCATCGGCTTGGTGCGCCGCGCTTGAACCCAATACCTGGCGACATTTGTTGCCAACTCTGGCCACCCTCACCCCGTCTACCGGCGCCCCGCCGGGTTGGCACCGGGTTTGGCAGTTTGTTCACCGCGCGGCCGCGGCGCCGCGCGCACCGGCGGCATTTTGCTAGATCCGGACGGTCCGGCAGTTGACGCCTGACCAAGGCGGGATGCCCCATTGGCTCCCCGATTCGTTAGCCTTCACGCACAGGGCTCACCTCCATCAGCGAACCCGTATTCTCCTCAAACAGGAACTCTCCCCATGAAACAGAAACATTTTCCCATCACCCTTTGCTGGCTTGGTGTGGCGGCGGCAATATCGTTGCCTGACTCCCCTGCCGCACCGCCACCTGCGGCGAAATCGCCCCGATCTAACACGAGCGAAGCCGCTGCAGGCGGCACGCTTTCCCTGGACCGCGCCATCCGCCTGGCCCTGGCTCACAACCCGCAACTGCAGGCGAGCGCCGCACGCAAGGACGCGGCCGCAGGACGGGCCCTTCAATCCCGTGCCTGGCCCAACCCGCAACTGGAAGTTTCCTCGGATGACATGCCAATACATCACGGCGGACTTTCAAAGGCAAAAAACATGGCCGGCATCAATCAGGTCGTGCCCTACCCCGGCAAGAAAAAGGCCGACGGCGCCATCGGCGCAGCCGATGCCGCGGAGGGTACGGCAGCCTGGCACCTGAACCGCGCGGATCTCGTGCGCGAGGTCAAAATCGCCTATTGTCAGGTGCAGACCGCGGAACGCTCCGCCGCCGTGGCCGCCGACTTGGTCAGGGTCGCGGATGCGGCGGCCGCTGCAGCAACCAAACGCAATGTCGCCGGCGAAATCGCCCTCCAAGAACAACTCCGCGCCGAAATCCAACTCGAACAAACCAAGGCCGATAAAGTTGACGCCACCCGCGAGGCCGCCAGCGCCCGCCAGGAGTTGGTTAGATTGTTAGGCCGACCGGACCTCGGCGGGGCGCAACTCACCGGCGCGCCCGACGAATCCGGCAAGCTCGCGCTGCTGAATGTGGCGCCATCCTCCATTCTGGCCGGACACCCGGCGATGGTGGCCGCCCGCGCGCGGCGTGACCAGGCGGTGGCCGCGCTGCGGCGCGCCGGTCTGGAACCGCGGCCCGATGTGACGGTGGGGGTGGCGGCGGGGCGCGACGAAGCGGCCAATGAAAACCTGATGGCGTTGCGCCTCAGCATTCCCTTGCCGCTCTTCGATCGTAACAAGGGCAAGCAACTCGAAGCGCAGGCCGCCGTGCGCGAGGCGGACGCCGGAATCCTTGCCACCCAGCAGGAATTGTTAGCCTCGTGGCGCATCGCGGTCGCCCGCTACAAAGCCGCCGCCGAGCAGGCCGCCGCCCACCGCGAGCGCACCCTGCCCAAAAGCGAGCAGGCCTTGCGCCTCGTGCAAACCGGCTTTGAAGAAGGCAAATTCAACTTTATCGACTACCTGGACATCCAGCGCACCACCGCCGAGGCGCGCCTCGCCTATCAGAAAAAGTTGTTCGAGCTCAACTCGGCGCGCGCCGAACTCGAGGCCATGGCGCAACCGGTGCCCGCAAATTGAAGATCAGCCGGATCGTCTGGCGAAAAACTTACTAACAAAAACATGAACATGAGTGCAATATCAAAGAATTGGCTGTTGGCGGCAATTGCCGGGAGCACGTTGGTGCTGGCCGGTTGCGGCAAGAACCCGGCGCACAAGTGCGAAGGCAACGCGGAAGCTGAAGAGGAACAGGAAGGCAAGGTGGGGGACCTAACGGTCGAACAAGTGCTGCGGGCCAAGTGCCCGCACGGGCTTACCATCGAGTGCAACGAGTGCCGCTATGAGGTCGGGGTTGTCAAGGTGGACCCCTCGCTCATCCAACCGGCCAAGGGCGCGACCACCAGCTTGGTCAAGACCCTGCAGGTGGCGAAAAGCCAGATGACCACGGCCGTGAACATCACCGGTGAAGTCCGCATGAACGAAAACTCCGCCGTGCATGTGACCCCGCGCATTTCGGGTGTCGTGCGCGCGGTCTACGTGGACATTGGCGCCGAAGTCACCAAGGGCGATGTCCTCTTCACGCTGGACAGTGTGGAACTCGGCCAGGCGCTCAGCGACTGGGAAAAAAACCTGGCCATGGCCGAACTATCCGGCAAAAACTTCCAACGCGAAAAAAGTTTGTATGAAAAGAAGGTTGGGCCCGAAAGCGACATGATCGAGGCGCAAATGAAACACGAGGAATATCAGATCGCCCTGAAAGCATCGGAACAGAAACTCCACGTCCTCGGCCTGACCGAGGAGGATGTCGCCAAGATCAACCCTAACAACCATGACAGCCATGACAGCCTGAGCGGTGCGCTTGCCGTGCGCGCTCCGAGCAACGGCACGATCATCGAGAAACACGCGGTGGTAGGGGAACTCGTCGAACCGGGCAAGGATACGATGGTGCTGGCCGACCTCGACAGCGTGTGGGCGTGGGGCGGTGTGTATGAACGGGATCTGGGCTTGGTGCTGAAACGCAAGCTTGCCGACGGGATTCCGGTCGAACTCTCCGTCCCCGCCTTCCCGGATGCCTTGTTCCGCGGCCAGATGAATTACATCGGCGCGACCATGGATGAAGCCACGCGCACGATCAAAGTGCGCACGGTCATTGACAACAAGGACCGGCGCTTGCGACCGGGCATGTTCTGCCAGGGCCGCATCCTCATCACCACCGATGAAGAGGTGCTGGCCATTCCCAAAGTGGCCCTTCTAACCGATGAGGGGGTGGACTTCGTGTTCACCCACATGCAGGACGACTACTACCTCAGGACCAACGTGCAAAAGGGCCGCGACTTCGCGGAAGGCGTCGAAATCCTCAAAGGCCTCGCGCCGGGCCAGATGATCGTGACCGATGGCGCGTTCATCCTCAAATCCGACGTGCTCAAGGCGAAAATGGGCGCGGGTTGCGCCGACTGACGATGTCCCAGACCCACGGAGGATCCTTCTTATGAACAAGTTTATCAAATTCATTCTCAAGCAGCGGTTTCTGGTGATCATGGGCGTGGCCGGCCTGATGGTGGCCGGCCTGATGGCATGGCGGGCCTTGCCGATCGACGCCTTTCCGGACGTCACCAACGTGCAGGTGATGATCCTCGCCAAGTCGCCGGGTCTCGCCGCGGTGGATGTCGAGCAGCGCGTCAGTTATCCGATCGAGTTGGTGATGCGCGGTTTGCCGCGGGTGAAGCAGGTGAGGTCGCTGTCGAAGGCGGGCCTGTCGCAGGTGGTGATCGTGTTCGAGGACGGGGTGGACACGTATTGGACGCGCCAGGTGGTGTTCGAGCGCTTGAGCATGGCACGTGACCAACTGCCTGCGGGCGTGGCGCCGGAATTGGGGCCGATTTCAACCGGCCTGGGTGAAGTCCTGCAATACACCGTAGAGGGCGAGGGCAAGAGCGCGATGGAACTCCGCACGGTCCAGGACTGGATCATCGCACCGCTCCTCAAACCGCTGCCCGGCGTCAACGAGGTGAACAGTTTCGGTGGCAAGGTCAAACAATACCAAGTGCTCGTGGCACCCGAGAAACTGCTCAAATACGGCTTGACGGTGGGCGATGTCGTGGCCGCCGTTGAGCAAGGCAATGCCAACGCCGCGGGCGGCGTGGTGGTGCGCGACTGGGAGCAACTCTACATGCGCGGCGTGGGATTACTCAAGGACATCCCCGACATCGAGCGCATCGTGCTCAAATCCAAGGATGGATCTCCGGTCTATATCCGCGATGTCGCGGAGGTCGCCATCGGCACCGAGCCGCGACAGGGTGCGGTCTCGCGCGACGGCAAGGGCGAGGCCGTGGCGGGCATGATCATCATGCTCAAAGGGGCGAATTCCAAGGATGTGGTTAGCCGGGTCAAGGCGCAGATCGAAAAGCTGAAGGACACGCTTCCCGCGGGCGTCCGGCTCAATGTCTTCTATGACCGGACCTCTTTGATAGAAGCCTGCATCAAGACGGTGGTGGACGCGCTGCTGGCCGGCGGGATCTTTGTGATCATCGTGCTGTTCCTGTTTGTGGCGGAGTTCCGCACCGCGTTGATCGTGGTCTTTTCGCTGCCGCTCACGTTCCTGGTCAGTTTCATCGTCATGGGCTCCGTCGGCCTCACCTCCAACCTTATGAGTCTTGGCGGACTCGCGTTCTCGGTGGGCATGGTCGTCGACGCCTCCATCGTGGTGGTGGAGAACGTCAGGCGCCACCTCGCGCACCGCACGGATCTGGAGCACAAGCGTCGGATCGTGATGGAAGCGCTGGTCGAGGTGGCCAAGCCGGTGAGTTTCTCGGTGCTGATCGTAGTCATCATCCTGTTGCCGCTGTTCACGCTGCAGGGAATCGAAGGCAAGATGTTCGCGCCACTGGCGGCCACCATGCTGATCGCACTGCTGGTTTCGCTGGTGGTGGCATTGACCGTGGTGCCGGTATTGGCGGACAAGTTCCTGTTGCAGAAGCCCGAGCGGGAGTTCGGCTTCATCCGCCGCTTTCACCTGGGCTACATGTGTTTGTTAGGCAAAGCGGTGCGGCACCCGGCCTGGACGCTGGGCATCTCCGGCGGCGTGCTGGTTGCCTCGTGCGCGTTCATTCCCTTTGTCGGCACGGAGTTCATGCCGCCGCTGGACGAGGGGTCCATCGCCATCAACGTGGTGCGCCTGCCGAACGCCTCGCTCGACGGGTCCGTGGAGGTGGCGGGGTTCATTGAGAAACGCCTGCACAAGTTTCCGGAAATCGAAACCGTGATCAGCAAGACCGGACGCGCGGAAATCTCGGAGGACCCGATGGGCCCCGAACAGACGGACGTCTTCATCATGCTCAAACCGCGCCATCAATGGGGAACCGGCCGCAACAAGGCGGAATTGGTCGAGGTCATCCAACAGGACCTCGGCCAGCTGCCCGGCCTGCGCTATTCCTTCTCACAACCGATCGCCCTGCGGGTCAACGAACTGATTTCCGGGGTCAAGAGCGATCTGGCCATCAAGGTGTTCGGCCCCGACCTGGAGATTCTCAAGACCTTCAGCGACCGAGCCGCCGCCATCCTGCAGGGGGTGGACGGATCGCGCGATGTCAAGGTGGAGATGGTCTCCGGCATGGCGCAAATCGATGCGGTCATCGATCGCGAGATCCTGGCCCGCTATGGTATCAAGATCGCGGATGTCAACGCGGTCATCGAGGCGGCCATCGCCGGCAAAACCGCCACCACCTTGATCGAGGAACAACGGCGCTTCGCCGTGGTCGTCCGCTTCCCCGAGGCGGCCCGCCGCGACATCCCCGACCTCGAGCGCCTGCTCATCGCAACCCCGACAGGTGGCCGGGTGCAACTCGCGCAGGTCGCGAAATTCACCACCCTCGAGGCGCCCGCCCAAATCAGCCGTGAAAACGGCATGCGCCGGGTGGTCGCCGAGGTCAACATCCGCGGCCGCGACCTGGGTGGCTTCGTGAGCGAGGTCCAAGGGAAGCTCGCACCCTTGGTCAAGGGGCTCCCATCGGGTTACTACGTCGAATACGGTGGCCAGTTCGAGAACCAGCAGCGGGCGATGCGCCAGCTTGCCATCGTGGTGCCGATGGCGCTGCTGCTCATCGTGGTGCTCCTGTATATGGCGCTCGGCTCGGTGTGGAGTGCCCTGCTCGTCCTGCTCAACCTGCCGTTTGCACTCATCGGCGGCGTGATCGCGGTGGTCGCTTTCAAGATGCCCTTGTCGGTGTCAGCGGCGGTTGCCTTCATCGTCCTGCTGGGCATCGCCGTTCAGAACGGTGTCGTGCTGATCGCGTTTTTCCGCCAACTCCGCGAGGCGGGCGAATCCGTGATGGACACCGTGACCAAGGGCTGTAACCTGCGCTTCCGGCCCTTGTTCATGACGGCCCTCACGAGTTTCATCGGCCACCTGCCGATGCTCTACGCCACCGGCTCCGGCGCGGATATCCAGAAGCCGCTGGCGGTGGTCGTGATGGGCGGGCTCATCACCTCTACCCTGCTCACGCTGATCGTGCTGCCAACGCTCTACGCCCTGTTGGCGAACCGGCTCGACCCGGTTGCGAAACATGTCGAGATCTAACACTAACAAACCAGGAGGACACCACAATGAAGGAAATCAAGGCGATCATACAGCCCCACATGGCGGACAAGGTCATTGACGGCCTGCGGGAAATCAAGGAGTTGCCGGGACTCATCGTGTCCGCGGTGAACGCCTTCGGCGGGGCCCCCGGTGACGCGCGCTCCGCGCAGGTCGAGGATGAGCCGATGACCCAAATCGAGATCGTCGTGCCGGACGCGCTCGCCGAGACCGTCATTGCAACCATTGTCCAGACGGTCCGCACCGGCCGCAGCGGCGACGGCAAGATCTTCGTCCGTGAGGTTGCGGATGTGATCCGGCTCCGCAACGGCGACCGGGGCGAATCCGCGCTCTAGCACCTCGTCGAGACGCGAACGGGCCGGCTCCATTGTGTGAACCGGAACCCTGCACCACAGCCGGCACCCGGAGTGCAACGAAGCACTGCCTAGAACCTGAATGAGGACGCCAGACCGAGGCTGCTCTGGGGGTCGGCATCGGCACGGAACTCGGCGCGATAGCCGAGCGCAAGGCTGACTGAGCCGCTGATCTTGTAGGTGGCACCCAGCCCGAAAAACCATGAGTCATTGGCTAGTCCCTCGGCCTCGACTTGGAACGGACGGCGACCCTGGGCAAGGCGGGCGGTGAGAATCTGCGGGGCGTCATTGATTCCGCCGCTCACCCCGAACAGGGCCCACACCATCAGTTGGTGAGTAACGTCCACCTCGGCGCGCAGGCTGAGGTCGGCGAGTACGGACGCGTAGTGGTTACGGTTCACCACAAGGGCGAGCGGTGATCCTGGCGCGGAACCGGTGCTCTCTGTGAACCCATCCATCGTCCCGCTGGCGGCGTGCAGGCTGAAAGCCGGAATCAGGCGGAAGTGGTCATTGTGATAGACCAAACTGTCCACCCCGACAAACATTTCCAACGCATCGGAGGCGACATCCGAGAAGCCGGTTGGGGCGGCAGACCAACCGCCACTATCGGCGGCCACACTGCTGCGGGTGCCATCAAACAAGTACCGGCCATAGGAAATGCCGGCGCTGAGGCAGGTGCGGGTTGGCTCGTCGAGCAGGGCCTCGCCGAGCAGGCCGAGCGACCAACCGGCGCTGTCGGCATCAATCATGTGGCCGCTGATGTCGCCGGCATCCGCGGCGAGATAGGCCGCCAGGCGGATGCGCTCCGTCACGTGGGTGCGTGCGCCACCGAGGACGCCGAAGCCGCTCAGTTCATAGTCTGCCTGATTGTGGGAGCGGCTGGATTGCACATGCCAATAGTCGGTGGCGGCGAAAAACTCCCATGGCGCTGCGGATTTGTTAGGTAGTGCGCCCTTGCAACCGCCCTTGCAACCGCCCTTGCTGCCGGCCTTGCTCTCAGATGGGCGGACGGCTGGCAGTGCCGGTGCGGAGAAAGCGCTGCGCTGGTGGACGCGGGTGGCTTGGATCGCGTAGTCGGAGAGTCCGACATAGACTTCCGGCGAGAGGTGGTTGAGAAGGCTCGGGTTGAGGCCGGCGGGGGTGAAGCTGGCGGTCAGCGCCCACAACAAGTCCGGGTGGTCGGCATCCCCGAGGCCGCTGCTGATCGAATATTCCGGATTGCCGCCGGGCACATGGGTGATGTTGGTGACGCCCGGATCAATCCCATCGTCATATAGCGCCACCCAGGCGGAAGTTTGGTTGGCCGTGGCTCCATACAACGTGTGGCCAGAGGTTGTCGGACTGACAAGGCGCATGGCGTCGCCATTGCGCGGATTGAACCACACCGCACCCTCAAGGTTTTCAACCAGCGTGGCAAAATTGCCGGCATAACCGCCGGCGGCCACCACATGGATCGGCATGAAAACGGGAATCGTTGGCGGACCGAATTCGTTGAGTTGCAGGGTGCCGCCGAAGGTCGCCAGGCCGCTGACAGTTAGAGTCGCGCTGCTTATCAGGGTGCCGGTGGCGGATTGGGAGAAGCTGCCAACCGTGTCGGCTGCCGTGAGCGCCAGGGCGCCCGCATTGGTTAGAACGGCGCCGGCGGCGAGACCGCCGTTGGAATCTGTTAGAGTGGCGCCCGCGGCGATGTCCACCACGGCGCTGGCGAGGCTGCCGGTCAGGGTGAGGGTACCGGCCGTGACCGCGGTGGTTCCGGCATAACTATTGGCGACGCTCAGCACGAGGTTGCCGCTGCCGGTCTTGAGCAGGCCGTGGCTGCCATCAAGGGTGGATGCGATGGTGAGGGTGCCGGATTGCACGTGGATGAAGGGCTTGGCCGCGGCGTTGTCTTGCACCAGTGTGACGGTTTCCGCGTCGATCGTGTAGTTGCCCGCTTGTTGGCGGATGCCGGCGGTTTGCACCGGGGTGAACACCGTGGCCGTGCCGCCAAGGGCATTTTGAAACACCGCCACCTCGTTGCCGGTGTCCGGCCAAACGGTGTTGCCGGTCGCGGCGCCGGGAGTCGTGTTCCAATTCTTGTCACCCGGACCGGTGCCCCAGGGGCCGTCGCCCCCGCCGCCGACCGGGTTCCAATATTGGGGGCTCGCGGCCATGGCGTGACCGGATACGGTGACGACTGCGACACTCACAGTGATAACCCACAGCGGCAACAGATGATGATTAAACCGGGCTTTCATGATGACATTGGTGTGAGGCCTGACTCTACCAGTTAGATACCAGTTGCGCCATGCATAGCCGCCACCACCTACCAAGGTCAATGCCAATCGCACACGACGGACGAATTTGTGAGAATGCGGGGGGACAAGTCCGCGGCCCGGTGAGCTGCCACCGGTCATCCCCCGCATATCCTGCCATAAATTGAGCGCATTCCGCCAGGCGGCTGATATTTTGCTAGCCGGAGGGTTTTTCGGTTGATGGCAAGGATGGAAACCACCACCTTCCAAGTGTGGCAGGTGGCTCAATTGATCCGGCAAGATTCCACGTGTGGCGGATGACGCATGCACCTGCCTACAACCCACAGCAATAGCGTACCGCACCCGATTGAAGATCAAAACGAACAATCACGCAGGCTATATATGAGACCCCCCCATCCCATCCCGCGCATATTCATCGGCCTCCTGCTGTTGATCTTATCGGCAATGGCGGCATCCGCAGTGACCGTCCCGGCCAGTTTCAGCAACGCTGCGGACGTTCCCGTAACGAACGCCACCTATACGGCGACGGGCAACTCGGTGAAGTTCACCCTGAGCTTCGCGCCGCCGGTTGGGACCAACCTGACGGTGGTGAATAACACCGGACTCGCCAGCATTCAAGGCACCTTCGACAACCTGGCCCAGGGGCAGAAGGTGAATCTGATATTCAACGGCATTTTCTATCCGTATGTGGCGAATTATTTCGGCGGCACGGGCAACGATCTGGTGTTGCACTGGGGCAACACCCGCTTGCTGGCATGGGGCACTAACAATTCAGGCCAGTTGGGCAATGGCAACAGCCGGCAGGCACTCATTCCGGTGGCGGTCGACATGACCGGGGTGCTGGCGGGCAAGACGGTGATTGCCACAGCCCGCGGCGCATCCCACTGTCTGGCACTTTGTGCGGACGGCAGCTTGGCTGCCTGGGGCAACAATGCCAACGGCCAACTGGGCAACAACACCACGACCAACAGCAGTGTGGCGGTGGCGGTCGATACAAGCGGGGTCCTCGCTGGCAAGTCGATTATTGCGGTGGGTGCCGGCGACGGCTACAGCCTGGTGTTGTGTGCGGACGGAACCCTGGCGGCTTGGGGCGGCTATTGTCTGGGCCGCAGCGGGGCGACCACCACCGGATTGCCGGCCAAGGTCGATCAAACGGGAGCACTCGCTGGCAAGACCGTCACCGCCATTTCCGCCGGCCTGGACCACGTCGTGGTGGCCTGCGCGGATGGAACCGCCGCGGCCTGGGGTAACAATAACTATGGGCAATTGGGCAACAACAGCACCACCAGCAGCCCGGTGCCGGTCTTGGTGAATCAGTCCGGCGTGCTTGCCGGCAAGAAGATCGTTGCTGTCGCGGCCGCGACGAATTTCAGTCTGGCCAGATGCGCGGATGGCACGCTGGCGTCGTGGGGGACCAATTTTGACAGTCAGTTGGGCAATCCGATTTATGATCGGAGCCAGATTCCGGTGCTGGTGAACAAGACCGGCGCGCTCACCGGGAAGACCCTGGCCGCCATTTCCTCCAGATGGCGCCACAGCCTCGCGCTATGCTCGGACGGCACCCTCGCCGCATGGGGCGACAACAACTATGGCCAGTTAGGTAACAACAACCGGCAGTATGATTCCAAAATTCCGGTGGCGGTGGATCGGACGGGTGTGCTGACCGGCAAGACGGTGACGGCGATTGCCGGCGGCGGCAATCAGGCGATGTGCTCAGATGGCACGCTGGTCGCGTGGGGCGAAAATTACTCTGGTCAATTGGGCAACAACAGCACTTGGGACACCAGCATTCCGGTGCTCGTCGATACGACCGCGCTGCGGACTGGCGAGCGCTTTATTCCGGAAAGCACCGGCAATGGGTTTTCATCCGCCTTGGTACTGGTGGCTTCGCCGCCGCTGCCGACTGCGGCCACGGTGGCGGCAACCGCGGTGATCGACACGGGCGCCACCCTGATGGGGACCGTAACCGCCAATGGCAGCAGCACCGCCGTCACCTTTGAATATGGCCTGACCAGCACTTATGGCACCACCGTGGCGACCACCCCGGCGACCGTGACCGGCACCACCGCCACGGCGACCTCGGCGACGCTCAGCGGCCTGCTTTCAGGCACCACTTATCACTACCGGGTGGTGGCGGCAAGCGCCGGGGGCACGGTGCGGGGAGCCGACATGACGTTCACCACGAGCACCTTGGCTCGCCTGGCCAGCCTGGGGGTAAGCAGCGCTTCGCTCAATCCGGCCTTCTCCGGCATCAACACCAGCTACGAGGTCATCGTGCCATCCGCCACCGCCAGCATCCTGTTCACGCCGGTGACCCAATCCGGCACCGCCACCGTGAAGGTCAATGGCGTGGCGGTGACCTCCGGCACGACCAGCGGCCCCATCACGCTTGGCGTCGGCCACACGCCCATCACCATTGAGGTTGCCGCCGGCGACGGCAACACCCAAACCTACAGCGTGACGGTGGTGCGACCTCCCGCGGTGTTTGCGTTCAACTCGGCCACGGATGTGCAGATGACGGTTAGGGATTTTGTGGCGACGGGCAACACGGCCGCCTTGGCGCTGAACTTCGCGCCGCTACCGGGCACCAATCTAACGGTGGTGCGGAACACCGGCTCGAACTTGATTCAGGGGACCTTTGACAACCTGACTCAGGGCCAGGTGGTGGAGCTGACCTTTGGCGGAATCCCCTACTCCTTCGTGGCCAACTACTACGGAGGCAGTGGCAATGATTTGGTTCTGCAATGGGCCAACACGCGGGTGCTGGCATGGGGATCTAACAACTATGGCCAGCTGGGCAACGGCACCACGGTTGCCAGCGCGGTGCCTGTGGCGGTGGACACCGCCGGGGTGCTTGCCGGCAAGTCGATCACCGCGATCGCTTCGCAAAACAGTCATACCCTCGCGCTGTGCGCGGACGGCACGCTGGCCGCTTGGGGATACAATAATTCCGGCCAGTTAGGTAACAACACCCAGGGGGCAAGCGCCTCACCGGTGGCGGTCAACCGGACCGGTGTGCTGGCCGGCAAAATGGTGGTCGCCATAGCCACCGGCGAGGCTCACTCGCTGGTGTTGTGCAACGATGGCACGCTGGCTGCCTGGGGGACTGATTCCGGCGTGCTTGGCAGCGGCGGCTCCAGTAACCGGCCATATAGCAACCTGCCGGTATTGGTGGACCGGACGGGCGTGCTGGCCGGCAAGACGGTCACCGCCATCGCCGCCGGAGGGGCACACAATCTCGTGCTTTGCGCGGATGGAACCTTGGCCGCCTGGGGAGTTAACACATATGGTCAGTTAGGCAATAACAGCACGACGCCAGGCAACGTGCCGGTATTGGTGGATCGCAGCGGCGTACTGGCCGGCAAGACGGTGATTGCCATTGCGACCGGGAGCAATCATTCGCTGGCGCTGTGTGCGGATGGCACGCTGGCCGCATGGGGGATGAATGAAGACGGTCAGTTGGGCGAGGGCAGTGCCTATAGCAGCCCGCTGCCGGTGTTGGTGGACCGCAGCGGCGTGCTGGCCGGCAAGACGGTCACCGCCATCGCCGCCGGGCGGATTCACAGCCTGGCGTTGTGCGCGGATGGCACACTGGCCGCATGGGGCAACAATGACAATGGCCAGTTAGGCAACGCGGGGCCGCCCTATTCCGACCAAACCCGGCCGGTGCTGGTGGATCGGACTGGCGTGCTGACCGGCAAGACCGTCACCGCCATCTCCGCCGCCAACTATCAGAATATCGTGCGCTGCGAGGATGCCACATTGGCCGAATGGGGCTGGAATGGCACAGGCAGTTGGACGTACGGCTCGGTGCCGGAATTGACCAACACGACCTCACTGCGTGCCGGCGAGCGATCCGTCTCCGGGGTGTGTGGGGCCAGCTACAAGCTGGCGCTGGTGGCCTCGCCAACATTGCCCGCGGCCACCACGCTGGCAGCCAGCGCGCTTGCCGACACCGGCGTCACCCTCAACGGCAGCGTGAATGCCTGCGGCAGCAGCACCGCCGTGTCGTTTGAATACGGCCTGACGACCGGTTACGGCACCACCGTGGCGGCCGTCCCTGCGAGCGCAACGGGCACCACCCTCACGGCATCCACCGCGGTCCTCAGCGGCTTGTTGTCGGGCGCAACCTATCACTATCGGATCGTAGCCACCAGCGCGGGCGGCACGGTGAAGGGTGCGGACATGACGTTCACCACGAGCAGCTTCGCCACGCTCGCGGGACTGACCGCGGGCAACGGGACCTTGCTGCCGGCGTTTTCCCCTAACATCACCAAGTACGCGCTTGCGGTGCCCTTCGCCACCGCGACCCTCACCTTCACTCCGGTCGTGACAAGCATGGGAGCGATCGTCAGGGTGAACGGGGTGCCGGTGGCCTCCGGGACCGCCAGCGCCGCGCTCGGTCTAACGGTTGGCAACAACCCGGTCATTCTTGGAGTCACCGCCGTGGACGGCATCAACGTGCAGACATACACAGTGACGGTGACGCGGCTGCCACAGGTGTTTACGTTCAATGCCGCCAGCGAAGTGCCGGTGACGACGAGCGGGTTTGTGGCCACGGGCAATACGGCATCGTTCGCGCTGAATTTCGCGCCGCTGGCGGGTGTCGATCTCACCGTGGTGGACAACACCGGCAGGGAGCCGATACAGGGCGCGTTTTCCAATCTGGCGCAGGGGCAGGTGGTCAAGCTGGCCTACAACGGCGGGGTATACGCATTCTTCGCCAACTACTGCGGGGGAAATGGCAACGATCTGGTGCTACAATGGGCGAACACTCGTTTGGCCTCCTGGGGGTTCAACTACTCCGGGCAACTCGGCATCAACACCACCACCGATAGCAACGTGCCGGTGGCAGTGGACGCCTCCGGCGTGCTCGCCGGCAAATCGGTCATTGCCATGTCCACGGGTGGTGATGCAGCATACAGCATCGGCCAGAGCCTGGTTCTTTGCGCTGACGGCACTTTGGCCGCCTGGGGTTCCAATGGCTACGGCCAGCTCGGCAACATCTCCACGACCGGCAGCAAGGTGCCGGTGGCCGTGGACCGCAGCGGGGTGCTGGCCGGCAAGTTTGCGGTGGCCGCAGCCAGCGGCAGGACCCACCACCTCGTGCTCTGCGCCGACGGCACGCTGGTGTCGTGGGGCCGCAACAGTTCCGGCCAGTTGGGTGAGGGTGGCACCAGCAACCGCAGTGTGCCGGTGGGGGTGAAGGTCACGGGCGCGCTGGCCGGCAAGCGGATCGCCGCGATTGCCGCCGGCGGCGATTTCAGCATGGCACTATGCACCGATGGCACGCTCGCCTCCTGGGGTGACAACGCCAACGGTCAGCTGGGCATCGGCACCACTGTAGCAAGCACGGTGCCCATACTGGTGGATCGTTCCGGCGTGCTGTTAGGAAAACAAATCCTCGCCATCGCGGCCGGCTCCGCCCACGCGTTGGCGCTCTGCTCGGACGGGTCAATCGCGGCGTGGGGCTCTGGACTGTCCGGCCAGTTGGGCACGGGAGCCTATGCCGACAGCACCGTGCCGGTCCTGGTGGATCGCGGCGGCACGCTGGCGGGCAAGGCGGTCGCTGGCATTGCGGCCGGGAGCGCGCACTCTCTGGCGCTTTGCACGGATGGCATGCTGGCCGCATGGGGTCAGAACGCGACCTATCAATTAGGCAACAGTACCGTGCCATTCAACGGCTCCATGTCTTTGAGCCCACTGCCGGTGCCGGTGCTCACCGCCACCGGGGCGCTTGCTGACAAGACCGTCAGCAGCGCGTTTGCGGCGGCAGAGCACAATTTGGTCCGTTGCAGCGATGGCACGCTGGCCACTTGGGGTAATGGTTACAGCGGGCGCTTGGGCAACGGGGGGGTGAGCGGCTACACTCCCACCGCAGTGCCGGTCAACACCACCCTGCTCAGAACCGGCGAGTCCTTCACCGCCGCAGTCACCGGTCCCTTGGCGTCGCACAACCTGGCGGTGGTGGCCATGCCACCGCACGCCGAGGCAACGACGCTGGCGGCCACCGGCCTTATGGACACCAGCGCCACGCTCAACGGCAGCGTCAACGCCAACAGCAACAGCACCTCGGTGTCCTTCGAATATGGTCTAACGACTTCCTACGGGGCCACGCTCACGGCCACTCCCGCGGCGGTGACCGGCACCGTCGCCACCGCCACAAGTGCCGCCGTCAACGGGTTGTCACCCGCGACCCTCTATCACTATCGGATCATCGCGACAAATCCGTACGGCACGAGCGTCGGCGAGGACATGACCTTCACGACCACCTATTTTGCCGCCCTTGACGGTTTGTCGGTGAGCAGCGGCACACTGGCGCCCGCGTTTGCGGCTGCCACATTGAGCTACCAGATGATGGTGTCCCAGACGACGAACCGTCTCACGGTGACTGCGGCTGCCGCCAACGCGTCATCCTCGGTCAAGGTCAATGGGGGTGCCGCATCCATCGGCACGGCCACCGGTGTGATCGACCTGGCCTTTGGCATCAATACCATTGGTGTCACGGTTACCGGCGTGGATGTTATCAACACCCAGACCTATACCTTGGCGGTGACACGTTTGCCCGAGGCTTACGTGTTCAACTCCGCCACCGATGTGCCCGTGACGGCCGGGACGGTAGCCGTCGCCGGTTGCACGGCTGCCTTGGTCTTGAATCATGTGCCAGTGGCGGGATCCAGCCTCACCGTGATCAACAACACCGGCACGGGATTCATTCAGGGGGCCTTTGACAACCTGGCGCAGGGGCAGTTGGTGGATCTAGCCTATAACGGGGTGACCTACCCCTTTGTGGTCAACTACTATGGCGGTAGTGGCAACGACCTGGTTTTGCAATGGGCGAACAACCGGCTCTTCGCCTGGGGCGACAACGCCAGCGGCCAACTCGGTAACAACAGCACGGTGGCGGGCAATGTGCCGGTCCTGGTGGACATGAGCGGCGCACTCGCGGGCAAGACGATCCTTGCCGCGGTCGCGGGCGGCTCCCGCAATCTGGTATGGTGCGCGGATGGCACGTTGTTCCAGTGGGGCAAGAACACCGCCGGCCAGATGAGCAGCTTCAACGGAGCGATGAGCACGGTGGCCCTGCCGGTGGACCAAAGCGGAGTGCTCGCCGGCAAGCAGGTGAGCGCCATCGCCGTCGGCGACGACCACTGTTTGGTTTTGTGTGCGGACGGCACGCTGGCCGCGTGGGGCAGCAACCAAAGCCGGCAACTCGGCAATGCCACGGCCGCCTACAACGGCGAAACCAAGCCGGTGTTGGTGGACCAATCCGGCGTGCTCGCCGGCAAGACGGTCATCGCCATCGCCGCCGGCGCCTATCACAACCTGGCCCTGTGCGCCGATGGCAGCCTCGCGGTATGGGGCGGCAACGGCAACGGCCAGTTGGGTGATGGCACCACCAACAACAACTACCGACCGTCGCTGGTGAACCGGAGCGGCGTGCTCGCCGGCAAGACGATCACCGCAGTGGCGGCCGGCAGCACGCACAGCCTGGTGCTTTGCGCCGACGGCACGCTGGCGGGCTGGGGTTATAATTCCAACGGCCAGTTAGGCAACAACACGACGACCAGCGCCAGTGCGCCCGTGTCGGTGGACCTGAGCGGCGTGCTTGCCGGCAAGTCCGTCACGGCTATCGCCACCGGATACTACCACAGCATCGCGCTGTGCGCGGATGGCACCCTGGCCACCTGGGGATTCAACACCTACGGCCAGTTGGGCAACGGCGTCACCACCACTGCCAAGGTGCCGGTGCTGGTGAACAAGTCCGGAGTACTGACCGGCCAGACGATCACGGCGATTGGCGGGGGCCAGTACCACAGTGCCGCACACTGCGCGACTGGTACGACCGCAGACTGGGGCTACAACACGAGCGGCCAGTTGGGCAATGGCAGCAGCGCCAACTCCACCCTTCCGACCTTGGTGAGCAGCCCCATGCTCGCCGGTGGGGAACGGCTTGCCACCGTGTCCTGTGGCAGCAGCCACAACCTCGCCCTGTCAGCCAGGCCGCCCCCGCCGGTGGCCACCACCCTGGCGGCCACCGCCATCACCGACACCGGGGCCATCTTCAATGGCCAGGTGAATGCCAAAGGCTCCATCACTGCCGTGACCTTTGAATATGGGCCAACCGAGGCCTACGGCCTAACAGTTGCCGCCACACCCGCTTCTCTCAGCGACACGACCACCACCACGGTGGCCCTCAATCCCACCAATCTAACCGCCGGTGCCACCTATCATTTCCGGGTGGTGGCGACCAATGCCGGCGGGGACTCGCGGGGACCGGACATGACCTTCACCACCACCAGTCTGTCCAGACTCGCGGCGCTGACTCCCGGCGCCGGCACGCTGGCACCGGTGTTCAACCCGAGCACCGTCGCCTACATCGCCACGGTGCCCTTTGCCAGCACCAGTCTAACAGTAACCCCGCAGGCCGAAATCGCCACCACCATGATCAAGGTCAACGGCAACAGCGTCGCGTCCGGGTCCGCCAGCGCCCCGCTCCCGCTCGCGGTGGGCAACAACCCGGTCAGCGTCGTGACCGCCGCCGCCGATGGCATCAACACGATGACCTACACAATGATGGTCACCCGCCTGCCGCAAACCTTCACGTTCAGTTCCACCACCACGGTGCCGGTGACGGCGGACGCTTTTCTGGCCACGGGCGTTGCGGCCGAGTTCGCGTTGACCTTCGCTCCGGCGCCGGGGGCCGATTTCACCGCAATCAACAACACCGGGACAAATGCGATCCAAGGCCGGTTCACCAACCTGACCCAGGGCCAGGCGGTAGGGATCCCTTACGCCGGCACCACCTATGTTTTCGTGGCCGACTACTTTGGCGGCACTGGCAACGATCTGGTATTGCACTGGGCAAACACGCGACTGTTGGCGTGGGGTGACAATTCATCCGGACAACTGGGCAATGGCACCACCAGCGGTGCCTTGGTGCCGGTACCGGTTGACGTGAGCGGGGCCCTTGCCAACAAGATGATTGTTAGCGCCACCAGCGGGTTGAGCCATGCCCTTGCCCGGTGCCAGGACGGCACGCTGGCAGCATGGGGCAACAACGGCTACGGTCAATTGGGCGACACCCAAATGTCCTCATACAGCGTGGTGCCGCTCACGGTCGACCAGAGCGGAGTCCTGGCCGGCAAATCGGTCACCGGGATCGCCGCGGGCACTCACCATTCGCTTGCGCTTTGCGCCGACGGCACCCTGGCCACGTGGGGCTACGGTCAATGGAGCGGCTACAACACCTATGCTCCGGTCGCCGTGGATCGCACGGGGATTTTGAAAGACCGGCAGGTCGTTGCGGTGGCCGCCGGAAATGGCAACAATCTGGCTCTTTGCGCGGATGGCTTGCTGGTTGCATGGGGGTTGAATGAATACGGCCAGCACGGCAATGGCACCAACACATCCTCCACAGTGCCGGTCGCGCTGAATACAAGTGGTGTGCTCAATGGCAAACGCGTAACCGCGATCGCCGCCGGCAGCGGCAGTTGCCTGGCCCTTTGCGAGGACGGCACACTGGCCGCCTGGGGACTAAATGGCAACGGCCAGTTGGGCAACGGCAGCACCACCCATTCGTCGCTGCCGGTGGCGGTGGATCAAAGTGGCGTTCTGGCAGGCAAGACCATCGTCGCAATCGCCACCGGCGGCCACAGCCTGGCGCTCTGCTCCGATGGCACCCTGGCCGCTTGGGGTTTCAACTCTTACGGCCAACTCGGCAACAATTCCACGACCGACAGCAACGTGCCGGTTGCGGTCATCCGCAGCGGCGTCCTTGCCAACAAAACGGTGACCGCCCTCGCCGCGACCGCCACCAACAGTTACGCGCTCTGCTCCGATGGCACGCTGGCCGCCTGGGGGACTAACAACAGCGGCCAACTCGGCAACAACAGCACCATCCAAAGCAATCTGCCGGTGCTGGTGAATACAACCAATCTAACAGCCAAGGAACGGTTCGTGAAATTGTGCGGCGGCTCGCTGGCACTGGTCGCTTCACCGCCGCAGGATCTCACGCCGTCGATCGCCGATGGCAGCTCGGTGGTGGGCACCCATCAACCGCTCGCCTGGAGCCATGAACCGCTGGCCAGCACTTTCCGCGTGTTCTTTGGCAGCAACCGCGATGCGGTCTCTAGTGCCACCGAAACCAGTCCCGAATATCTGGGCAGCAGCCCGACCCCGGCGTGGACCGGCACACAGCCGAATCTTATGTTAGACACGGTGTATTACTGGCGGGTTGACACCGTTTACGCCATGGGCATGCGGCCGGGCAAAGTGTGGTCGTTCCGCATCGCACCGATCGAAATGGCCCCCTCTATCAACCATGTCATCATCAAGGGCATGGCGGTGGCCACGCTGGATTTTCCCATCACCACAACCCTGACAACATCCCAACCGTGGTCGGTCTCGGCCGCTTCGCTGCCCTCATGGCTCACGCCGGTGGCCGCCTCCGGCACCACCCCGCAGCCGTTGCGGCTGCGCTTCGATCCGGGATCGCTGGCGACCGGTCCCTATCAGACAGTGCTGCGCGTGGTGTCCGGCGCCGCGGCGTTCGACCTGCCGGTGACGTTCCGCATCGTGGACATCGACATCACCCAGCTTGTGGCCCATCCCACCCGCCCGGTTGTTTACGGCATCAACCGCGCCGCCAGCGGCGAAGCCTTCGCGCGGGTGGTGGAAATCGACGCCGCCACCGGCACCATGCTGCGCTCCCTGCCCGTCGGCACCGGCCCCACGGACGCGGATCTCGATCCGGTCCACGAACGCCTCTATGTCCCTAACATGACAAACTGGCAGCACACCGGCACCTGCGTGATTGATCTGGCCAAGTGGACCGAACTGCCGCCGCTGATGCTGGTAGCGGACGCCAACAGGCTGGAAGCCACGTCCACCGGCCGGATCCTATCCGAAGGATGGAACCAATGGGTCACCGCCGACCTCTACGATGCCGCCACCGGGGTCAAGCTCGCGACCCTTGGCTCAGTCCGCGCAGGTGACTGCGAAATCGACCCCTCCGGCAAGTATTACTATCACTGTGACGCTAACAGCTCCGGCGCCAGGATTCTCAAATGCGATATTTCCGGCGACACCTTCGAATCGGTGGCCGCCGGCCCCATACTCGCCTATGGCAGCTACAGCCTCTTGCTCAGTGGCGACGGCACGCGCTTGTTCTGGCAGGGATATTCCTTCGCTGCCGACGATTTGCACGCGCTCGCCCGGATGCCGGCCGAAATCCATGCCACCAACCGCAGCGGGGATCTGGCGATCGGAGCGGACCAGATGTGGTGGAGCGACAGCGGCAGCCAGGCCGCCACCCTGCCGTTTTCCAGTTCCATTGCCGCGGTCTCGGCCAACGACGCCTATCTGGTGCGTTTCAATGCCACCACCAAGACGCTGGTCTCCACCCCGCTAGCCGGTCTAACGGATTTACCCGGCCCGTGGCCGCGTCCCGGCCAGACGCTGGCGGACAGCCCGCCCCGCCTCACCTGGTCGCCGGTGGCGGGGGCCACCGCCTATCGGGTATTCATTGCGGCGGATGCGGCGGCCTTGCTGGCCATGACGACGCCTGTGGCGACGGTTTCCAACACTTACTATGATCTGCCCGCGCCGCTGGCGGCCGGGAAATTGTACACTTGGCGGGTCGATGCGGTGACTGGTGGCGGCGGCACCACCAAGGGCAACGTGCAATCGTTCGGGATCCAATTCTTGACGGGTCCGGCATTGCCCATGGTCGGCACCGGGAGCGCAGGGCAGGGCGTCGCCATTTCCGACCGTAATCTGTTAGTTGGCAGCAGCTATTCAGCGCTGCTCTACGATTTCAATCCCACCACCAGCGATGTCAAGTTGTCACGCACGCTAACCGAACTGCCCAATTCCGCCACCGCCGTGGCGCTGGACACCGGCAAATCCGCCGTCGGGGCCTTTGGTTATGACACTCCGGTCACGGATGGCGGCGCCGTCCATGTTTACCGGCCGCTGGAGGCCGGCTATTGGGAAAGCGGCGGGCCGCTCACCCTCGCGACACCGGTGGCCGGCGAGGCGTATGGCACCGGTCTAAGCGCGTCAGGCAATCTGATGCTCGCTGGAACCGGCTATGCTTCCAGCAAGATTGGCAGAGTGGGGGCATACATCACCGAACCAGCCTCGGTGCTGACACAGACGTTCAGCGCGGCCGACGGATCAATTGGCGACGGGTTCGGCTACGCGATTGCCATGGAGGGCAATCAAGCGGTCATCGCCGCGCCGGGTCGGGGTCCGTCCCTCATCCGGGTGGGATGCATCTATGCCTTCAGCCGCTCCACCACCACCGGCCTGTGGACGCAAACGCAGAAGATCCCGATTGCCGGGGCCACCTCCGCCGGCGTCTCGGGCAAGGCGCTGGCGCTGGCGGGCAACACCCTGGCCACCATCAGCGATTCAGGCGCGGTGGAAATCTATACGAAAAATGCTGCCGGCCAGTGGGCCCAGTCCGCATCAATCAACCGCAGCGCCGTTGCCGGCAGTTCAACCTCCTTCGGCTGCGCGCTTGCGTTGTTAGGTGACCAGTTGTTTATCGGGGATTCCGCCGCCACCTGCACGCTCGGCAGCAGTGGCGCGGTGTTCAGTTTCCGCCGCTCCGGCACCGCCTGGGTCGCGGGTCCTGCGCTCACTCCCGCGGTCAGTCTTGTTAGTTCAGGCTTCGGTTCGTTTGGCTGCGCGCTGGCCGTGCGTGACGGTTGGCTGCTGGCCGCCGGCGGCAGCGCGCAACCGGCGTGGTTGTTCCGGGTGGAGCCCGCCGCCAACCAGACGCCGCGCTTCCTCGCGAACATTCCCTCGCAGGTCGTTTCAGGCCGGGCCTTCGCCACCGCCATCCACGCCGAGGATGGTGACGGCAACACCGGTCTGGTGATGGAATTGCTGCAAGGCCCGGCCTGGCTCAAATTGGCCGATGGCGGCGACGGCAATGCCGTTCTATCAGGCACGCCGGCGGGAAATCCCGGCGATGCCTGCGATGTGCAACTGCGGGTCCGCGACAGCGCCGGTGCCCAGTCCTATCATGCCTGCCGCCTCACCGTGCTGGCCGCCACCGATCTGCCCTCTCTAACATTGCAACCGCTCGGTGGGGACACCTCCGAAGGCCGGGAATTGATCCTGCAGGCGGCGGTGGAAGGCATCGGCCCGTTCCGGTGGCAATGGTTTCATGACGACCAACCCATCAGCGGCGCCACCCGCTCATCACTGGCGTTTGATGACATCGCCCTAAGCGACGCCGGGCACTATCAGGCCCGCGTCACCAACGTGGTCGGTGAGGTGGTCTCCGCGGACGCCATCGTCACGGTGGCTGCCGCCAGCCGTTACGCCGGGGATTGGCCAACGTTCGGCGGTTCGCCAGCCCACAACGGGCGCCACCCTGCCGCGCTGGATGGCTATTCATTGGTTCCGGCATGGACGCAGACGGTCAAGAGCGGACGTTCGCTGAATCGTGCGGCCATTGCCAATGGGCGGGCCTTCATAGTGCCGGGCGCAAGTTGGGATGCAGGCAATGAAGTGACGGCGTTAGACCTCACGACAGGCACTCCGGTGTGGTCGTTTCCGTTCCCGTCGAGTTACTCGAGCAATCCGCCCTCGGTGTACGACGGGCGGATTTACTTCCAACGGGTGAACAATGAAAACGATTCATTCCTGTTCTGCCTCAACGGCGACACCGGGGAGCAGCTTTGGAAGTCTCCGGTTGCCGCCCAATGGGAAGAATATCAAGCCCCGGCTGTCACCGCGCAGGGGATATTTGTCGAGGGTGGGACTTATGGCGGCATGTATGGCTTCAACTTCGATGGCAGCAGGCGCTTTAACCAGCGCCTGGAGCAATACGATGGCTGGTGCCCGACGCTTGCGAATGGTCACCTGTACACCTGCGTCGGTGAGTCTTTCAAAGAGCACAGTCCGCTGACAGGTGCCACGCTGTGGTCGGTGGCCACCACTTGGGATTGGAATGGCTGGAGTGCCAACACCGTTGTTGCCGTGACGGGCGACAGCGCCATGGTCTTCAACAACGCCGCGGCAATCTGCATCGATCTGCCGTCGCGTTTGATCCGCTGGCAGAAGCCCGGGGCCTTCAGCGGCAGCTTCGCCATCGGCTATGGAATGGCCTTTGCCATTCAAGGCAACGCCGTGCACAGCTTCTCGTTGCGGGACGGCGCACCGGGCCTGGTCTATCAGACAGATGCGACGGGCACCTTGCTAAGCCAGCCGATCGTCTTCAATGACCGGCTGGCCATCTCCAACACGCTGACCACCTGGATCTTTGATCTGGCGGACGGACACCTGCTGCAAACGCTCAACGCCGGCGGCCCGCTGAGTTATTCCAACAGCTACCTGCTGGCCGCCGGCACCGATGGGGTCCTGCGCGCATTCATCGCCCTCAGCAATAACCCGAGACTGGCAGGCCTTGGCCTGAGCGCCGGGACAATGTTGCCGGGGTTTAAGACCTCCGTTACAAGTTATATCGCCACCGTCCCGTACTCCACTAACAGCTTGACGGTAACGCCCACCACCGAGCATCGGGCGGCGGCGGTGCAAGTCAACGGCGTAGCGGTCACCAGCGGCGCGGCCAGCGGGACGATTCCCCTGGCAGTGGGCAATAACACCATCACCGTCTTGGTCACGGCGGAAGACGGCATCGACACCATGAGTTATGTCATCACGGTGACGCGGCTTCCGGAGAGCTTTGTGTTCAACTCCGCCAGTGATGTGCCGGTAACGGCCAATGGCTTCGACGCGGGCGGCTATCCGGTGAATGTGAGGCTTAACTATGCGCCGACCCCCGGCACGATTCTAACCATGGTCAACAACACGGGACTCGGGTTCATTCACGGCGCGTTTTCCAACCTGGCGCAGGGCCAGCGGATCGGGCTGACATTCAATGGTGCCACTTATGACTTTGTGGTCAACTACTATGGCGGTAGTGGCAATGATTTGGTGCTGCAATGGGCGGCCACCCAGGTGGTGGGCTGGGGGTCCAACAGTTACGGTCAGTTAGGAGACAATTCCACCACCCGCCGCCTGCTACCGACTCCGGCCGATGCCACGGGCGTGCTGGCAGGCAGGACGTTCACCGCCGTGGCCGAGGGGTATCTCCACAGCCTGGCCCTGTGCTCGGACGGGACGCTGGCGGCCTGGGGCTACAATGTGTATGGGCAGTTAGGCAACAATGGTTCCGCGCCCAGCAACGTGCCGGTGGCGGTGGATCGCAGCGGCGCGCTGGCAGGCAAGACAGTGATCGCCATTGCCGCCGGTCCGTTCCACAACCTGGCGCTGTGCGCGGATGGCAGCGTGGTGGCCTGGGGCTATAACAACTACGGCCAGTTGGGCACCGGCGACACGGCGACGCGACGGGTGCCGGTGTTGGTGGCACCGACCGGGGCGCTGGCCGGCAAGCAAGTGGTGACGGTGGCGGCCGGGGCCTATCACAGTTTCGCATTGTGTGCGGATGGCACGCTGGTTGGCTGGGGCTTCAATGATGACGGTGAGCTGGGCGACGGGACAAGCACGGGCCGCCTGGTGCCGGTGGCAGTGAATATGTCCGGCGCGCTCGCCGGCAAACAAATCGCTGCTCTATCTGCCGGCCAATACCACACGCTGGCGCTCTGCACCGACGGCACCTTGTTAGCATGGGGCTACAACAACCGCGGCCAACTCGGCAACAACAGCACGACCTCCAGCAAGGTGCCGGTGGGGATCGGGGCATTCGGTGCATTGGCGGGCAGACAGGTGACAACCGTCCGTGCCAGCGGTGCGCACAGCCTGGCCTTGTGCGCCGATGGCACGCTGACGGCCTGGGGGTGGAACAAGACCGGCCAGTTAGGCGTGACCGGCATCACCCAAAGCAATGTCCCGCTGGCCATCGACATGGCGGCAATCACCGCCGGCACTACCCTAACACAAATCGGCATTGGCGGCAGCCACAGTTTCGCGCTCTGCGCGAATGACACGCTGGCCGCCTGGGGCGACAATGCCAGCGGCCAGTTGGGCAACAACAGCACGACGCCGAGCACGGTGCCGGTCAGGGTGGACATGAGCGGACTTACGACCGGCGCGCGGTGGATGGCACTGGCCAGCGGCTCGGCGGCGCAGCATAATCTCGCGGTGGTCGGCTTGCCGTCGGTGAGTTTCACGCCGCACGCAAGCGGCTTGCAAGGCATGGCGGTCTTGGGTTCGGATCAAAGTGGCGACTCCGACCTTATCGTTTACGCGTTCGGGCTGGATGCCACAATGAACGGTCGCTTGCCTCAGGGGCAATGGCTCGGCGGACGGTTTGTGGTGCGCTTCAACCAGCCTGCCGGCGTCACCGGCATCACCTATGGCGCGGAGTGGAGCACGACCTTGTTGCCGGGAAGTTGGCTCGAAGCACCGGACACCGGCACGGGTGGCGAGCATGTCTTCAACCTGCCGGCGGGTACAGGCCCGCAGGCGTTCCTGCGGCTCAAAGTGACCAGCTCGCCACCCCCGTAGGCGCATTCGTTAGAATGCGGGGGATCAAGGCTGATTTGCCCGGCGAGCTGTACCCTTATCCCCGCCGCGTTGTCACCAACGCGCCTACAAAGAGCAAGAGTGAGCCCCCCCGTCAACGCACCCGTCACTGGCTGAGACGCGACATGGGCTTTTCGGCCGTCACAGGCCGCCTCTACCGTACTCCCCCACCGCCGCGCACAACTCCCCCTTGACCCGCGCCGCATCGGCACTACCCTACTCACTGGGAGATGGCCCATGAAAACCCGCCCAGCCGCAGTTGCCGGGATGTTCTACCCGGCCGATCGTGAACAACTCGCGCATGAGGTGCGTGCCCTGCTGGCCGCGGCCAGTCCCGGCGCACTGCACCCCAAAGCACTGATCGCGCCGCACGCCGGCTACGTCTACTCGGGCCCCGTGGCCGCCAGTGCCTATGCACTGCTCGCCCCGTTGGCCCGGCAAATCCACCGCGTCATTTTGTTAGGTCCGGCCCATCGGGTCGCCTTCCGCGGGTTGGCACTGCCGGATGCCGATGCGTTTGACACCCCACTGGGGCGGGTGGCCATCGACTTGGCCGCCACCCGGCAAATCGTCCACCTGCCACAAGTAACGATCAGCGAACGGGCGCACGCCTTGGAACACTCGCTGGAAGTACAACTGCCCTTCCTGCAAACCATGCTGACTGAATTCAAAATCCTGCCACTGGTGGTTGGCGAGGCGTCCGCCGAGGCCGTGGCGGAAGTGCTCGACACCCTGTGGGACGGCGCGGAAACGTTGCTCCTCATCAGCTCCGACTTGTCGCACTACCTGCCCTACCCCGGTGCCAAGCAGGCGGACCGCCTGACCGCCGACGCCATCCTGCATCTGCAAACGCCGGTGTCCCATGAACAGGCCTGCGGCGGCACCGCCGTCAATGGCCTGATGCTCGCCGCCCAACGTCACGGCCTCGCCGCACACCTGCTCGACCTGCGCAACTCCGGTGACACCGCCGGACCGCGTGATCAAGTGGTGGGCTATGGGGCCTTTGCCTTCACCGAACCCTCCCATGTCTGATGTCGAAAAAGGCCCTGTTCTGGTCACCCTTGCGCGCAACGCCATCGCACAGCACTTGGGCGCACCCACCCGAGCGCTCGACGAGCCGGATTGGCTGCGCAAGCCCGGGGCCAGCTTTGTCACGCTGACCCAACATGGCCAACTGCGCGGCTGCATCGGTTCGTTGACGGCGTATCGACCGCTGGTCCGGGATGTGGTCGACAACGCGCTGGCCGCGGCCTTCCGCGATCCGCGCTTTCCGCCGCTTCTTCTAACGGAATTGGCCACGACGCGCGTGGAGGTATCACTGCTATCTCCGCAGCAAGTCATGCAATTCCGAGACGAGGCCGACGCGCTGGTCCAGTTGCATCCAGGAGTTGATGGTGTGGTGTTGGAGTGTGGCGATCACCGCAGCACCTTCCTGCCACAGGTGTGGGAGCAACTGCCGCAACCTAAGCGGTTTTTGGGACAGCTCAAACTCAAGGCCGGTTTGCCGCAGTCGTTCTGGTCACCGGAGGTCAGGCTGCACCGCTATACGGTTGAAAAATGGAAGGAATGAGCCATGAATGAACCCATCCTCATACGGGAACGCCACCCGGCCACATACTGGCACCGCCTCGACGACGAGCGCCTGCAATGCGACCTGTGCCCGCGCAACTGCAAATTGCACGATGGCCAGCGCGGCGCCTGCTTCGTGCGAGGGATGGCGGACGGGCAAATGGTGCTCACCACCTATGGCCTCTCCTCGGGTTTCTGCATCGACCCGATCGAGAAAAAGCCGTTGAACCATTATTACCCGGGGTCCAGCGTGTTGTCCTTTGGTACTGTCGGTTGCAATCTGGCCTGCAAGTTTTGTCAGAACTGGGATATTTCCAAATCGCGCGACCTGCACCGGCTCATGGCTGAAGCGTCGCCAGAAGACATTGCCCAAGCCGCCTTGAACCACGGCAGCCAGAGCGTGGCGTTCACCTACAACGACCCGGTCGTGTTTTTTGAATATGCCTTGGACACGGCCGCGGCCTGCCACGCGCGGGGCATCCAAACCGTTGCCGTCACCGCCGGCTACATCCACCCCGCGCCGTGTCACGAATTCTTTGCCAAGATGGACGCCGCCAACATCGACCTCAAGGGCTTCCGCGAAGACTTCTATTTCAAACTCACCGGCGGCCACCTGCAACCAGTGCTCGATACCTTGGTCTATGTCCATCACCACACCCGGTGTTGGCTGGAAATCACCAACCTCCTCATCCCCGGTCAAAACGACTCGGATGCCGAAATCAAGGCCCTCAGCGCCTGGGTCGCCCACGAGCTGGGACCCGCTGTGCCCGTGCACTTCACCGCCTTTCACCCGGAGTGGAAAATGGCGGGAGTACCACCCACCCCGCCAGCCACCCTGACAAAGGCGCGGCGCCTCGCTCTGGATGCCGGCCTGTTCTACGTCTACACCGGCAACGTACATGACACCGATGGCGGCACCACCCATTGCCCCGGCTGCCGACATCCCGTCATCGTGCGCAATTGGTATGATATCAGCCACTACGATCTAACTCCCCAGGGCAACTGCCCCCGCTGTGGCGCGCCGATCGCCGGACGTTTCGGCGCCTTCGCCACGCCTTTCGGCCCCAGGCGCATCCCCGTACCCATGACAGGATCCGTCGTCAGACCGTGAGACAGCCTCAACCGCTGGCCTTTGTAATGGGCGCAGAAAAATGTAACTGGAAGGCTGTCACCCGCGTCTAAGACCCCAGTGACTGTGAGTTGTCGATTCCCGGCGACTCGCCACACCCGCAAGAACCCCCATCCAAACCGTCATGAAAAGAACCACCTCCACTTTGCTCACCGCAGCCCTGATGTGCGGCGCCGCCGCCGTCGCGAGAGTCGACGCCCAAACCCCAACCGGCCCCAACCGCCAAGCCTTCGGCACCGGTGAACTCAACGGCCTCGCCAAAGAATTTGATGTCACCGGCAAGGATGGAGTCCCCGACGGTCAACTCTCCACCGAGGAACATCAGGCCTATGAACGGGCGACGCGCAGGGGGGCCCGGCAGCCCCGCCCCGGCATGACCGACCCATTGGACACCAATAAAGATGGCGTCGTTTCGGACGAGGAAAGACAAGCCGCCCGCGATGCCATCGCCGCAGACATCCTGGCGGAACGGACCAAGCGCTTCAACGAACTCGACACCAACGCCGACGGCTTCCTGGACGCCACCGAAGTGGCAGCTATCCCGAACATCGGCGGTCACGCCGCGGAGATGATCACCCATCTGGACACGAATTTGGATGGCAAGATCAGCTTGGCTGAGTTCCTTGTCGCGATGACCCCGGTGGAACCGCCGGTGCGCACGCAAGTGCCGCGACTGCCTCTACCAGGGGCCCCGGTGCCAGCTTGGCTCAAACCCTTGGACACAAATAGCGACGGCATTCTCCAACTCACCGAAATTCTCGCCGCCGCCGACGCCAATACGGATGGCAAGGTGACCCTCGACGAGTGGGCGGCCTACCTGACGGCCCATCCCGAGTTGGTGCGCCCCACTTGCCCAACCGATGGCACCAAGCAAGACCCACCACCGCAAGTGCAGCCCTTGCCGGACCCAGACCGCCCGGTGCCGGCTTGGCTCAAGCCATTGGATGCGAATAACAATGGCATTCTCTCGCTCGCTGAAATCCTCGCCGCGACTGATGCCAACAAAGACGGCAGGCTGAGTCTGGAAGAGTGGGCGGCCTACCTGCTGGCCCACCCCGAGTTGGTGCCACCTTTCTGTGGCGGCGGTTCAGGCCCCGGGGGTCAAGGTGGCATGTGAGTTCATGGCTCCACATTCCACACATCGACCCGACGCTTATTCAGGTGGCCCGCACGTTGCGGGCCACCTTTGCGTTTGCCAATTCAGGCCCTTGCAAATTCCACGGCACCACGCGATACATACCCCCGCCATGCCGAGACACTTCTTCACCGTGGGCCGCCTGCTCGCCCTGCTGGCCATGCTCGTCCTCCGGCCGACCGGCGCGATGGCCGCCGCCACGGGTGAGGCCTATTTCACCGGCTTTGAGAACTTCACGGCAGGCAACGACACGATCATCGGCACCGACTCATGGACCGGAGTCTACCCCGGCTGGAAGCTCCACGGCGTCATGAGCGAGAGCGAGCACAAGGTGGTGGGTATCGGCAACGCCGCGTTCATCGGCGGCTTCGCCACCACCGTCACCGGTGGCACCAGCAAGTCCGTGTACGTCCATCGTCCGGTCACCCTCGACCCGCTCGCCTTGGGCCAGGAGGTCGCCACCTTCAGCGTGGTCTTTGGCATCAAGGACTCGACGGTCTCCAAACGCGACAACTTCGAATTCCGCATCTACAACCAAAGTGGCGGCTTGCTCGGCGGCATCCAATTCGACAACTCGACGCTGGACACCAGCGTCACGCCCAACGTCCCCCGCCGACTCATCTACCGGCTGTCTTGGAATGCCAGCCTCGGCACCTATCAGTATGTCCTGACCGACTTCACCTTTCTGGCGGAAACGCTCGAGACCCTGCAAATCCGCATCAACTACCGCACCAACCGCTGGACCGCCACCTTGTCGGATGTGCCGATTTTCCAAGACCTGACGTTCTATTCGGGCACAGAAACCAAAAATTTAGGCTGGGTGCGGGTGATGATGGGAGTGGTCAACACCCAGCCCGTTACCGGTTATATCCAGCCCGGCGACAATTACATGCTGTTTGACAATTACAGCGTGCGCACCGACGCCCCGACCACCACCCTGGTGGCGAGCAAGACCGGCACCGGCGCGGCCCAGCTGAGCTGGAACGAGGAAGCCGGCTATACCTATCAGGTGCAATACTCCAGTGATTGCAGCACCTGGAAGACCGACCTGGCCGGCTCCAGCCACACCGCCACCCTCACCCAAAGCCACAGCTTCACCGACCCGACCCTGACAATTCCTACCACCCGCTTCTACCGGGTGAAGCGCTCCTACCCGTGACCCCCACCGGCAAGGAAAACTTGTAACCGACACGACCTCCGGCACGTCTTAACCTCCAACAAGGGTGACACCCGAATCTCCACAACATGTCCCCGATTGGAATGCGGTCATCGAACGAACAAAAAATGGCGACGATGCGGCGGCCTGCCAGCTGGTCGAGACTTTGCACGGCCAGGTGCTGCGCATTGTGCGCAACCACCTGCCACGCTGCGCTGACGAACAAGATCTTGTCCAGGAGGTGTTTATGAAGGTATTCGCCCACATCGACGGCTTTCGTGGCTTGCAACCGTTCCCTAACTGGGTGGCACGCATCGCGCTCAACACCTGCTATGACCAACTACGCAAACAAAAAGTCCGCGCCGAAGTGCGCTTCGCCGATCTGAGCGACGAGGATGTCGAGTTTGTCGAGTCGATCATGGCGCAGACCCCGCACGACGCACCAGCAGGGCCAACCGGCGACGGCAAGGAACTCGTGGATCAACTCCTGACCACCCTCAACCCGCGCGAACGCATGGTCCTGCAACTCATGGATCTGGAAAAAAAATCCGTGCGCGAAGTCAGTGACCTCACCGGCTGGGGCGAAAGTAAAATCAAGGTGACCGCCATGCGCGCCCGTAATAAACTCAACCGCAACCTTATCCAACTCGAAGCCAAAGCCAAACGATGACCCACCCACCACCACCCTGGGAAGCAATCGCCGCCAGAATCACCTGCGAAACCGGCCCGGCAGGCAACGGCGCGCCCTTCGGCTTCGCCACGCGCGTGGTGACCACTTGGCGGGCACTGCAGCGTGAGGAAAAACTGCGGCGCTGGAGTCGGTGGTCGCTGCGGGCGGCTCTGGGGTCCGCTGCGCTGTGCGGTCTGGTGGCGGTTTTCGTCTCGCGCAACGGCGAACCGCCACTGCTGATCCAACCGCCCTCGGCGGCATTTCTCGCCCCTCCCCTAACAAACCAGTGAAACGCTTCATCCAACGTTACGGGATCCTCGGCTTGAGCCTGTTCGCGCTCTTCGCCTCCGGCGTGGGTATCGGCCGCCATGCTTCACCCCGGCCGCACCCAGTTGCGCAGCCTGCCGCAGTGGAGACCTCGGCCAACCCGGAGGCGTGGGTGGCGGCCGCCAGCCGCGGTCTGGTCCAGGACTTGCGCCTCGACATCTCCCAAGAACTCAAGGTGCGGCAGCAACTCGAACCGGTGGCGGTGGCCATTTACGCCGACCAGGAACGGGCCTTGTTCCAGATGCATTTGCGCCTTCTGGAGTTTCACGACTCGCTGGCCAAGCAAGGGTCGTTGGACGAGCGGCAACTCGGACGCTTGGCCGCCAGCCGCGCCAAATTAAAAGACTTGATCATCCGCAAATTCCCCCGTAGCGTCCGCACCAACCCATCATTGGTGATTGGCGAACAACCCAACTAATCCCTGCCCGCAATGAAACCTTACCGCTGGCTCGCCCTCGCTTTCGTTGGCAGCGCGCTGGCATCCGGGGTTTTGATCTCACGCCATCCCGCGGCGACACCGGATGAATGTGCGGCAAGGACGGCCGCTCTGGCTAACGAGCGAAGCCACTCGGGTGCCATGCGTGACTCCGCAGGGCAACGCAAAGGTTACGCCTCCCGCAGCGCGGAACAGGCCCTTGCTACCAACAAACCGGCCACCGCTCCCATTCCGAGTTGGAAAGTAACAGGATCACCTGCCACCGACGGCAACCGCGTGCTATCAGAAGCCCAATGGCGGGCCCATGCCGCACAGGTGGAAATGGAAGCCAATCACGAACTCAAGCGCTTGGCGGGATTGCTGGATCTGGATTCCTACCAACAGTCCAAGGTGTTCTCGACCTTGGCACAACAGTCGGGTTCGTGGTTGCCGGGCATGCAAACCGGCAATCCCCGCAGCGGCAACCCAACAACCGCGGCAACAGCCGCCGATGTGACTGCCGCTCTCAACGACGACCAGCGACAAACTCTCATGCAAGCAGAAATGGATCGCCAGGCATGGTGGGAGGAAGTCCTGCCACAACTGCTGCCCCCGCCGCTGCAAGTCGGCGGCGTCCTCACCTCGGAACCCGCGGGCGACTCCGCCTCGGCGCCTTCCGCCGGCGATACCAATGCGCCCCCGGCCACCAAGGCCTTTGAAAACGATTAGGCGCGGGCAAGTCGAAGCATGGAGTGCGGTGGCAAGGGCGGAGCCCGCCACACGGCTTCGGCTATGGCTAGACCGTTAGATCGGGCCACTGACAAATAGTAGAAAGGCGGATATTTTGAAATAAACTTCGGATTCCAGGTTAATCCTCCCCACTAACTTGGCTCTGATGGCGCCACACTTAAGGAGCGACGACATTCTTGTCGTCGACCACCACCACAGGAATGTGGTGGCTCCTTATCGCTTCCACGTTATTTTGCGATCCACAACCGCCCGCGCGTTCCGGTGCTAGAGTTTTAAAGAATCAAGAAAACCCAATTTTTAGGCAAAACGGTATATTGGTGATTGCCATATCCCTTAGCGCAGGAGTTTGCCCGGCAGCGGTTTGCCATCCGCAGTGAGCTTCTGCACCGCCATCATGGTGCCGGCAGTCGGCGGCGAAGCAAAACTCCAAACCACCTTCTTGTCCGGCGTAATCTCCAACAGGCCACAACCCTTGCCACCCTGATAGGCTGAGTAACATCCGATGACGAGATTGCCGCTGGGGAGCAGTTGCATGCCCGTCATGTTGGTAATCGTCAGCCCGGGAATGTCGGAGTTTTTGAACTCCCAGGCTATACCTCCATCCGGTTTGTACTCGATGATCGAGCCAAGCGTGGACACCAGGGTGTTGCCATCGGCCTTGCGAATCGCCGCAAAGGCAAGATTCGGCGTCGCTTGTTCCCAAACCACGCTGCCATCCGGCTGGTATTCCCTAACAACGTGCTTGCCGGAGTGGCAGACCAGGTAATTGCCATTGTCCAGCTTGCGTGCCATGCGTTGGTTCTGGTGCTCGCCTGGCTTGAAATCCTTGGCTTGGAGTTCGAACACGACCTTGCCCTGGGGATCGACCTCAAGCACCTTGCCACTCGAATTCTCGCCGACGACGGTGTTGCCGTTATCAAGGCGCTGGCAGGCATAGGTGCCGCCACCCCGTGCATCAGCCGCCTTGTATTGGAACACCACCTTGTGCCCCGGCGTGATTTCGGTCACCGCAGTCCCATCGGCATAAAGAAGGTTGCCATTGGTCAACATCCACACATCGTGAGTCAGGCTGGTCCGGTGTTCCCATGCGATGGTTCCGTCGGTATTCAGCAGCACAATCCGGTTGTCGCCAGCTGCCAACAACTTGCCCTCCAACCTGCCGGTGATGGCCGCGGGTACGGCCGCCACCCCGGCGGCTGATGCCGGCACTGCCGCATCTGAGGCTAACAAAACGGGCGTGATGACCACGCCAAGAATGAATGAAAATGCGTGTTGGTTCATAGGTTGACTCCTGCGCCACAAGGCTACCAGACGGTGGTCTGATTATCCAACAACAATACGCGTCTGCCTGACGGATTTTGATAATCCAACTAGATAGTATCTTTGCGTGGACCATCTCAGGCGGTTCTGACCCGCCGCCACACCACCAGCATCGGCAGGCCGGCCAGACATACCGGCCACAGGGCGCTGAGCGCAGCCACCCGCTCACCGGATGTGAGATTGTCGATCAGCCAGCCGATCAAGGGCGCCCACAGTGCCGCCGCAATCGACGATGCCTGCGATTCGATACTCAACAGGGTGGCCGCACGCCGTTCGTCGCCATCACGGTCGAAACGGCCGACGTGGATGGGCCGCCACAGGTTTTGCAGCAGGCCTAGCATAATGAACACCACCACCGCCAACCCGCCCAGTCCGCAGACCAGGCAAACCGCCAGCACCACCATCGCACCGGCCGATAGTTGATAGATCCGGAGCACCGCGGCTTCCGTGCCGCCGCAACGGATCTCAAACAGATGAGCCCTGCGGGATGCCACACTGGAGAGCACGTGCAAGACCGCGTATGCCAACCCACCGAGCACCGCTGTGCGTTGATCTCCGGTCATTGCGAGACGCACCGGCAAAGCCACGGCTAACGCCTGCACCACCACTTGCAGGTAATCCTTGACCACCGTGTAGCTGCCTTCGACCGCCACACTGTCGGCGACCAGGCGGCGGATCGATGCCTTGCCGATCACTTCCCGGAGGCTGTCTAACACATTCCTCCAGGTCTCGCGGATACCACCGTTGCCCGGGATGCCGGCATCAAGCGCAGCAGGATAGGTGGCGAGGTTGATGAGGTTGAGCGCGGCGGGTATCGCACTGAGAAGAAAGACACTCGAAAAACTGCCGGTAAATATCACCAGCGTCGCCGCGATCAGCGAGGACAACGCCGAGCCGATCTTCGACCACGAGCGGGTATAGCCATAAATCCTGGTCCGCTCCCCCTCCCTGCCCTGCTGGCGCAGCCAGGCGTATATGAGCGCCTTGTGGGTGCCATCCCGAAACGCATCCGCCGTACCAAAAAGCATCATCCCGACAATCAGCAGAATATTGTTAGTACTCATGCCAAGCACCAGATAGGAAACCACGTAACCCGCCATGCTCACGACCATGCAGCGACGCCGGCCGAGCGCGTCGGCCAGCGCTCCGGACGGGATTTGGGTGAGATTGCCGGCGATTTCCCGCACCGCAATGAGGGCCCCGATGCCGAGAAAGTCGAGACCGCGCTCGCGCAGCGCCAAAATAAGGAACGCCTCGAAAAACCGGAGGTTCTTGAGGAATCCATAAAGTGAAAAGCGGGCGACCATGCGGGTATGGGGTGTTGCTGCACCACTGTATGCCTTGCTTCCGGGCAAGCCGACATCCCAAAATGCCGCGGCCTTGGAAAATCCCTCAAAATACCCACGTCCCGCCGCCAATTTCCAGCACCCTGCATGTACCCGTCCGTCTCCACGGTGGAAACCGTCTAACGGATATGGCCGCGCTGCTTCAGCGATCGCGCGCGGGGCAACGCTCATAAGTTAGAACCATACGATTATACCAAAGTATGTCTATCGCGTCTGTCTGGCCGCTTGCTAGTCTGCCGCCGATGAATGCGACATCCTACCACAGTGCAGACGAAATCCATGTCTCAAGCAGCATGAAAAGTGGCGGCCGTGCCAACTCCGCCTACGGTCAATCCCATGCGGTGTTCAACCTCGGCCTCGACATCAGCCCCCTGCGCCCGCGCCAGCGGATTGTTGTGCGCGCGCTGCTCCAACGGATGACCGGAATGATCCAGTCCCAGCCGGGCATGCCAAAATCCTGATCATCGCCGATTTGGGGGCCGCAACCGGTCCCCGGCCGCCTTATATCCGGGATTGACCTCGGCGCTGGAGTGTGCACCCTGCGCCCCCGATGATTTCCGTTCAGTCCCTGCGCGTCGAGTTTGGTGCCCGCGTGCTTTTCAATGATCTGGCCTTTTCCGTGCAGCCACGGGAACGCATTGCCTTCGCCGGCCACAACGGCGCGGGCAAATCCACGCTCATGAAATGCATCGCCGGCATCCAACCGCCCAGCGCCGGTGCCATTCACGCACCCAAAGGCACCCGCATCGGCTATCTGCCGCAGGAAGGAATCCATGTCCGCGGCCGCACGTTGTGGGTGGAAACCGAATCCGCCTTCGGCGAGGCCGTCGCCTTGCGCTCGAAAATCGACCACCTCTCGCGCGATCTCTCCAAGCTCGACCCCCGCTCCTCGCCCTACGCCGAGATGTTGGAAGAAATCGGCGGCTTGGAACTCCAACTCGACGCCACCAACCCAGAACGGATGAAGCCGCGCATCGAGTCGGTCCTCCAGGGCCTCGGCTTTCAGAAAAGCGATTTCACCCGGGATTGCGCCGAGTTCTCCGGCGGCTGGCAGATGCGCATCGCCATGGCCAAGTTGTTTTTGCAGGAACCGGAGGTTATTTTGTTAGATGAGCCCACCAACCATCTCGATATCGACACCCAGTTGTGGGTCGAGCAATACCTCATCAACTACCCCGGTGCCATCCTGCTCATTTCGCATGACCGAGGGTTGTTAGACACGCTGTGCACCCGCACCATCGCCTTCCACCACGGCCGTGCCGAGGAATATGCCGGAAATTTTTCCTACTACGAGCGCGAGTCGGTGCTGCGCCGGGAAATCCTCTTCAAACAATACACATCCCAGCAGCGCGAGATCGCCGAATCCCAGCGCTTCATCGACCGCTTCCGCGCCTCGGCCAACAAGGCCACGCTGGTCCAGTCCCGCATCAAGTTGCTGGCCAAGATCGAACGCATCCCCGCGCCCGAAATGGATGACGCGGTGGTCAAATTCAAGTTCCCGCCGCCGCCTGCCTCAGGCCACACCGTGGCCAAGCTCGAAGGCGTCGCCAAAAGCTATGGCCCGCTCACGGTCTTCAGCGGCTTCGATTTCGAGATCAACAAGGGTGAAAAAATCGCCATTGTGGGTCCCAATGGTGCCGGCAAGTCGACGTTTTGCCGCATCATCACCGCCCGCGAGGCACCCGATGCCGGCACCCACAGCTTCGGCCACAAGGTAGCCCCTGCGTTTTTCTCACAAAACCATTCTGATGAACTGGATCCCGATCTTACAGTTCTGGAAACCGTCGAGCGGTCCGCGTCGCGCGAGAGCCTGCCGCACGCCCGCAGTCTGTTAGGCTGCTTCCTGTTCCGCGGCGATGACGTGTTCAAGCGGGTCGGAGTGCTTTCCGGCGGCGAACGCTCACGGGTCGCGCTGGTGTGCATGTTGCTCACCCCCGCCAATTTCCTCATTCTCGACGAACCGACCAATCACCTCGACATGCAATCACAGGATGTGTTGCAGCGCGCGCTCATCGATTACCCCGGCAGCGTGCTCATCGTCTCCCACAACCGCTCGTTCCTCGACCCGCTCGTCACCAAAACCCTCGAGTTCCGCGCCGGCCGCCAACCGCTGCTCTATCACGGCAATATCTCCTACTATATCGAGAAATCCGCCGCCGACCAAGCCCTCGCCGCCGCCCGCAACGCGCCCGCCCGCGCCACCACCGGCACCAGCAGCGGATCCAATTCATCTAACAACCTCTCCCGCAAGGACCAGCGCCGCGTCGAGGCCGAGGCCCGCGAATTGCGCTCGAAAACCCTCAGGCCCCGCGAGACCGAACTGGCCGCGCTCGAAACCAAGATTGCCGAACTCGAAGCCGCCCAGCTCACCCTCACCCAACATCTGTCGAGCGACGCCTGCGTCGCCGATCCCGACCTCCTGCGCGAAACCTCCAACGCCGTGGAGAAAGTCACCCAAGCCCTCGAAACCAACTACTCCCGCTGGGGCGAACTCTCCGCCGATATCGAAACCCTCCGCGCCAAGCTCGGCCTCACCGAATAGGCGACGACGCTCTTGGTAGGCGCGTTGGTGACAACGCGGGGAGGTTATATGGCAGAGGCTCACTATGAGGCGTACTTCGCCAAAGGACGGACATCCAGAAAGTTTGTTAGTATATCTACAAACCTGCACCCGTCGCGCATCACACTTTAGCCCGCAGCGGCATTCTCTAACAGTATAACCGCGTCTGCCAACAGAGTTCCTAACGGCAGCCCAGTGGCGGCGAGATCGACCACCCGATCGAAGGGCATGGAGTCACGCACGGCTGGATCGGCCTGGCCGCAGAACGCCCAGACCGGCTTGCCGTGTGATCGTGCGAGGCGGGCAACTCCGGCAGGGCCTTTGCCCGCCAGTGTTTGCTCGTCAAGGCTGCCCTCTCCGGTCACCACCAAATCGGCCGCCGCAATCCGTTCCGCCAAACCGGTTAGACCGGCCAGCAGGTCGAAACCCGGCACCAAAGTGGCACCGGCGAATTGCAGCAAGCCGAAACCCAAGCCTCCGGCCGCGCCTGACCCCGGAAGTGCGGCCGCCGCTTCGCCGCCCGCGGCGTTCACCAGAGCCTCCAATGCCGCCTCCAATACCAGGATGCTGGACTGGTCGGCCCCTTTCTGTGGCCCGAAGACCCGCGTGGTTCCGGACGATCCTAACAAGGGACTGATCACAACGCATGCCACCGTCACCGGAGGTAGGGAAATGCGCATGGAAACATCAATCCGCGCGAGTCGGCCGGCCCAACTGCCGGGCGATGGGGCGAGCGGCTGGCTCGCAGAATCAAGGAAGCGCACGCCAAGAGCGGCGGCCATGCCGGCGCCGCCATCGTTAGTGGCGCTGCCGCCGATGCCGAGGATAAGACGCTTGGCGCGTGACTGCTCGACCGCATGGCGCATCAATTCACCGGTGCCAAAGGTGTTAGCCCGCAGGATATCGCGTTCGTTGTCCGCAATCCTCCACAGGCCCGATGCGGCCGCCATTTCCATGACGGCCAACACGCCCTCCGGGCTTTCAGCCACAAGATAGCGTGCCCGGATCAACCGGCCGAGAGCATCATGGCAAGGAGCTTCGACCCAACGCCCACCCAGCGGTCCCGCTAATGCAGCGGCGAACCCTTCGCCTCCGTCCGCAATCGGGCATTCTTCGATCACCGCCTCCGGCCAACGCCGGGCCAAACCGCGGGCAATAGCGGCGCAGGCCTCGGCTGCGGAGAGCGAACCCTTGAACTTGTCACAGGCCACCAGGATTTTGCGAATCTCGTTCATGCAAGTTAGACCACCGAGGCATCCTTACAATATATTTGGACGATCGTCCAAATATATTGTAATCGGTGAAAGTTGCATTTTCGAGCAGTCGGGCCGCTCCACACATCGCCTGCGGCGCGCAGCAGTTTCCTTTTCCAAGCACTTGACACAGGAAGCGGCGGTCACCAAGTTGACGACGCGTCCCCGTCCGGGTATGGCGCAACCCGGTACCCAGGCCGGGTGGGTGGCTCGCAGCCTCCCGCCGCTGATTGCTTCTGCACCTTATCCATGAACGCAGCACCGCTCCAGATCGTGAACCCCTCCGGCCATCTGCGCGTGGTCGTGACCAAGCCACTGCCCGGAACCCATTGGCTAGAAGTGTTGATCGCAGCCGGATGCCGCATCGAGATCGCCACCGGCGACGACCTCCTCACCGGCGAGGAGATTCGCGCCCTCATCGGAGAGCATTGCCATGCCGCCATCGGCCAGTTGACCGAATCCTGGAACGCGGCGCTCTTTGCCGCGCTGAAACAGGCCGGTGGCCGCGTCTACAGCAACTATGCGGTCGGCTATAACAATGTTGATGTGACGACCGCCACGGCATGCGGCATCCCTGTTGGCAACACGCCGGGCGTGCTCACGGAAACCACCGCCGAAATCGCGGTAGCCCTGACATTTTCGGCGTCGCGCCGCATCGTCGAGGCCGACCGCTTCATGCGCGGCGGCCAGTTCAAGGGCTGGTTGCCCAGCCTGTTCCTCGGCAACCTCTTCCACGGCAAAACGGTCGGGATTATAGGTGCCGGTCGCATTGGCGAAGCCTATGCCCGCATGATGGTCGAGGGCCACAAGATGAACCTCGTTTACTTTGACCCGCGTCCAAACCCCGGATTGGAGGAGTTCGTCAAGGCGTACGCTGCGTTTCTAACCACACGCGGCGAACCTGCGGTGACCTGCCGGCGCGCGGCTTCGGTCGATGATTTGTTAGGCTTGGCCGACGTGGTGAGTTTGCACACCTTGCTTGATGCGGGCTCGCGCCACCTCATCAATGCGCAGCGCCTCACCTTGATGAAACCGGATGCCATCCTCGTCAACACCAGCCGCGGACCGGTCGTGGACGAAGCGGCCCTGGTCGCGCATTGCCGCAGCCATCCGGATTTCCGGGCCGGCCTGGATGTCTTCGAGAATGAACCGGCCATGGCTCCCGGTTTGGCCGGGCTGGATAACGTGGTGATGGTCCCGCACATCGCCTCGGCCACCAAGTGGACGCGCGAAGGCATGGCCAGCCTGGCCGCCTGCAACGTGGCGGCCATCCTCCAGGGCCATCCCGTCGCCACCACCGGCGAAGTGCATCCATTCCTCTCCGGTGCCCCGCCACAAGCCGCCCCCAGCATCGTGAACGCACACGAATTGGGTCTAGCCTAAGACCTATTCCGTTCCCTGGCTTGACCACCGCGCCAATACCTGCGACTGCTTGGCCATGACAAAGTGTTCCATGATACTGGTGACCGGGTTGGCTGGCATGCTGGGAGCTATCGCCGCGGAACCTCCGGCACTTACCCTGCGCACCTTCAAAAAAATCCAGGTGACCGATGAGTTCTGGTGCGAAGGCGCCTATTTCGGTGATTTCAATCATGACGGCAAGCAGGACATTTGCGGCGGACCCTATTGGTGGGAAGGTCCGGATTTTAAAATCCGCCATGAATTCCGTCCCGCGACCAAGACCACGACCGTCAAGGGCGCCGACGGCAAGGAATCCACGTTTCCCGGCTACAGCGGTGCCAAGGGCACCATCAATGATTATTCCGACAACTTTCTAACATATGCCTATGACTTCAACGGCGATGGCTGGACCGACATCATCGTGTATGGTCACCCCGGCACCGATGCCTATTGGCATGAAAATCCACAGGGGCGGAAAAACGCCGACGGTTCGGGACATTGGACAAGTCACAAGGCTGTTAGCACGTTGGAGAATGAATCGCCACGCTTCGGTGACATCGATGGCGACGGCAAGCCCGATGCGGTATGCAACTCCAAGGGGTTCCTGGGCTACGCCACCGCCGACTGGAGCCAACCGACGCAACCGTGGACCTGGCATTCGATTTCGCCCAAAGGCCCGTGGCACAAATACACTCATGGGGTCGGCCTAGGCGATATCAATGGTGACGGTCGCGCCGACTTCATCGAACAAAACGGCTGGTGGGAGCAACCCGCATCGCTCAGTGGCGATTCCGTGTGGACATCCCATCCGTTTCCATTTGCCGCTGGCACCGGCACCGCGGGGGGCGCGCAAATGTTCGTCTATGATTTCAATGGCGATGGTCTCAATGACGTGCTTACCACCCTCAATCCGCATGGCTACGGCATCGTCTGGTACGAACAGGTCAGGGACAACGGCACCATCTCGTTCAAACCTCACACCATTGTCGGCAAATCCCCCGAGGATAACACATACGGCGTCAAGTTCTCACAGCCCCATGCCTTCGAGTTGGTGGATATGGATGGCGACGGCATCATGGATTTTGTGACGGGCAAGCGGTTCTGGTCGCATGGCCCGACGGGCGATGTGGAACCGAACGCGCCCGCCGTGCTCTATTGGTTCAAAACCGTGCGCCATCCCGATAAGACCGTGGACTTCATTCCCTATCTGATCGACAACGATTCCGGCGTGGGCACCCAAGTGACCGCCGCGGACTTGAATGGCGACAAGCTGCCGGACGTGCTCGTCGGCAATAAGAAAGGCATCTTCGTCTTCATTCACGAGACCAAAGCAGCCAGTGCCAAAGAATGAGCTGCAACAGAGCAACCAAGGACCGAGCATGACCGGCACGAAGGCATGGAGTGCGGCGGCAGAGTGAGGCACGAACGGCGACGCCGCTTTGGCTCAACCGGGAAAGCGGCGGGGTTCTCAGATACCACAAGCCGTCTCGCGGGCAGGCGCATCTCAAAACGGGAACACCGCAGCTTGGTGACGGACTGGACCATGATTCAGCCTGAGTGTGCGCCGGGATTTAGCCAAAGCGGTGTGACTCCCGCTTCGCGGGCCTCCCACCGCACTCCCACACCTTGGCCACCCGTCACAAGAATATCCTCGTCCCTCGCCGCCACACCTTCTCTATAGCCTACGCGACAATCGGATGGTCCGATCGGACCATCCGATTGTCGCGGGGGACGTGAAGTCTGGATGCCAGCGCGGCAGTCAACTGACGAAGAATGTCCAGATAATCGCTTGGCACTCCAGCGGGGATGGGTATTGTCAACGGCAAGTGAATGTCCCCATGCATCTGGTTTCAAGCTCGTTTCAAGTACAGGCAGGTTCCTCCGTATCGGAACTCCAATTCTCCTCAATTGGGTTGCCAGGGGCTGTGCCCGCGACCGCAGGTTCCCGGCAATTTGCCACAGGTGATTTCCTGAGGTCTATCAGCAAAGCCGCCAGGCATGGCGCGATTTTTTTGTTAGTTCTGGTTTTATGGAGTGGCATGGCGCTGCGGGCCGGCGAGAACTGGCCGCAGTTTCGCGGTCCGCAGGCCAACGGCCAAACGTTAGCCAAGGACTTGCCGGTCACCTTCGGCGAGGCGGAGAACGTGCGCTGGAAAACTCCGGTGCATGGCAAGGCGTGGTCGTCACCAGTGGTATGGGACCAACAGATCTGGATGACGACCGCCACCAAGGATGGCAAGGAGTTAGGTGCCGTTTGTGTTGATGCGGAGTCGGGCAAGATCGTGCATGACGTGGTGGTGTTCAAGATTGAGAAGCCGGAGTTCTGCCATCCGATGAACAGCTATGGCACGCCCACCCCGGTGATCGAAAAGGGGCGGGTCTACGTCCATTTCGGCACCTATGGCACCGCCTGCCTTGACACTGCCACCGCCAAGACGCTGTGGACGCGCCAGGATTTCCCCTGCAACCACTTCCGCGGCCCGGCGTCGTCACCCATCGTGGTGGACAACTTGCTGGTCCTCACCCTCGACGGCGTCGATGTGCAATACTTGGTGGCGCTGGACAAGACCACCGGCAAGTCCGTGTGGAAGCGCGACCGCAACATCGACTTTGACACTCCCGACACCGATTATCATAAAGCTTACTCGACGCCGGCAGTCATCACGGTGCAGGGCCAAGCGCAATTGGTGAGCCCCGGCGCGGGCGCCACGATGGCCTATGTGCCGAAAACGGGCGAGGAAATCTGGCGGGTGCGCAGCGGCGGCATGAACGCGGCGGCACTGCCGTTGTTCGGCAACGGTCTGGTCTATGCCACTAGCGCGGCCGGTGGCTATCAACTTTTTGCGGTGCGTCCCGACGGGCGTGGCGATGTGACCGACACCCACGTGGCATGGAAGTTTTCCAAGAACGCACCGACGCGATCCTCGCAAATTTTGTTAGGCGAGCGCCTGTTCATGATCAGCGATGCGGGCGTGATTTCATGCGTCAATGCCAAGACGGGCCAGAGCGTGTGGCAGAAACGATTGGGAGGCCCCTTTTCCGCCTCGCCGTTGTTTGCCGAAGGCCGCATCTACTTCTTTGGCGAGGAGGGCGATGTGCCGGTGATTGCGGCTGCGGATGAATACCAGCCACTGGCTAACAACAAGCTCGGTGATGGTTTCATGGCGTCGCCCGCGGTTTACAACAACTCGCTGATCCTGCGGTCGCGCACCCATCTCTACCGTATCGGGAAACCGCAATAAGGATGGACAACACGTATGATGTCATCGTCGTGGGTGCCGGCGCGGCCGGGTTGATTGCCGCGGGCCGGGCGGCGGAGCTGGGCGGCAAGGTCCTGCTGCTGGAAAAAATGGAGCGCGCCGGACGCAAGCTGCTGATCACCGGCAAGGGCAGGTGCAACATCACCAACGACGCGCCACCAAGCGAGTTCCTCAAACACATCCACCCTAACAGCCGGTTCCTCCGGCATGCCTTTGCACGGTTTTTTTCCAACGACATCATCGGGTTGTTGAATGCCAACGGGTGCGCGACGGTGGTTGAGCGCGGAGCCCGGGTCTTTCCTGTTTCCAACAAGGCGGCCGACGTGGTCAATGCCCTGATGCGATGGGTGTCCCACCACAAGGTGGAAATCAGGTATCGGCACAAGGTCGGGGCCCTGCTTATCGAGAAGGGTGAGGTCGTTGGACTGAGGGTGCACTCCCCCGCCGGAAACCATGTACTCCATGCCAAGAGCCTCATCCTATGCACCGGCGGCAAGTCCTATCCGGCCACCGGGTCGGATGGTGATGGCTACCGGTTTGCCGTATCCTGCGGACATACCATTGAAACGCCCCGACCGGCGCTGGTTCCGCTGGAGACCGCGGGCAACATGGCCCAGCGCATGCAGGGATTGAGCCTGAAAAATGTCAGAGCGCGGGTTTGGGTCAATGGCAAAATGGTTAGGGAGGAATTCGGTGAAATGCTCTTCACCGAGTTCGGGGTGTCCGGGCCCATCGTGCTCACCTTGAGTCGCTTCATCGTGGATGAGTTGCGGATCCAGAGCCAGGTTGAGCTGGCAGTTGACCTGAAACCCGCCCTCGATGAAACCAAGTTGGACAACCGGTTGGTCCGCGACCTCAAGGAGTATGGGAACGAACGCATGAGCAGCCTCTGCCGCAAGTGGCTGCCGGCCGCCATGATCCCTGTATTTCTGGAACAGACCGGCATCGGAGGCGGCAAAGCGGGGCATCAGTTGGCCGCCGGGGAAAGGCGCAAAATCCTGCTGTTGATGAAGGATCTGCGGTTTACGATCACCGGTTGCCGCCCCTTCAAGGAAGCCATCATCACGGCCGGCGGGGTTGTCACGCCAGAGATTGATGCCAACACCATGGAATCCAAATTGGTTAGAAACCTCTATTTTGCGGGCGAACTGCTCGATCTTGACGCGGACACGGGAGGCTACAACCTGCAGATTGCGTTTTCCACCGGCTGGCTGGCCGCCGAGTCCTGCATAAAATCCCGGTGATCAGCGGGATTGCTCGAGCATGCGGAGCAGCGGCGCCTCGGCACGCGCCCGCAGGGATTCCTCCATCTCAACGCGCGGCTGGAGGTTGGCCAGACAATCGCGCAGCTTCTGCAGGGTGTTGAGTTTCATATAGCGACAATCCGCGCAAGCACACAGATCGGTGGGTCCGGCGATGAGGTTCTTGTCCGGGCATTCCTTGCGCAAGCGGTGGAGCATGCCGCTCTCGGTGACAACAATGATGTTTCTAACAGGCGCATTTTTGCAGTAGCCGATCATTTTTTCGGTGGAGCATACTTCATCGGCAAGGAGCCTGACGGCGTGGGTGCATTCCGGATGTGCGACGACAAGGGCATCCGGGTATTCGGACTTGATGCGCCGGATGGAGTCGCGTGTGAACTCGACATGGACATAGCATGACCCTTGCCAAAGGTCCATCTTGCGGCCGGTTTGTTCCATCACCCATGCGCCAAGGTTGGCATCCGGCACAAACAGGATTGGCCGGTCAGCCGGCGCCTGATTGACGATTTTCACCGCATTGCCTGAGGTGCAGATGACATCACAAAGCGCTTTGACCGCGCCGGAACAATTGATGTAGGCAATGACGTAGTAGTTCTTGTGGGCGTTTGACTTGAGATACGCCTCCAGATCCGCTGCCGGGCAGGATTGTTCGAGCGAGCAACCGGCGTCGGCATCAGGCAGCAAGACGATTTTGCCTGGGTTGACGATTTTGGCCGTCTCCGCCATGAAGTGAACACCACAGAAGACGATGACATCGGCAGGCGTGGCCTTGGCGTGATAGGCAAGTCCCAATGAGTCACCCACATAATCCGCCACATCCTGAATGTCGCCCGTTTGATAGTTGTGGGCGAGAATCACCGCGTTGCGCGCTTGCTTGAGGGCGAGGATTTCTTGTTTCAGGTCCATGTGGGAAAAGGCGTTGCGCGCTGTGGCACCCTATCAGCAGAGCATGGGCGCGACAACTCATGACTCGTGACTTTACTCATCGATCTTGCAACTTGTGTCTGCCTGAAGAATTTCAAGGGTGCCGGCATGTTTGGCCCCGGGCTTGACGACAATGGCAGAGGCCCGCACGAGACCATGAAGGTTGGCGCGTTTGCCGAGGGTGACGATGCCGGTGCAGAAGATCTGCCCGCGGGTCTGGCCGTTGACATGGGCAGTGACGCAAGTCACAGGATGAAAGAATTCGACATGAGCCCCGCGTTCGATGCGCAGGTGCCGGCAATTGACCTTGCCCATGACTTTGCCATGGCCATGGATGACAATATCACCGGAACAATCCACGGCGCTGGCAATCTCACCGCGGACGGTGAGATTGTGGCACTGGATGTTCTCCCCGGAAACCGAGCCCGCCTTGCGAATCGTAACGTTGCCACGTGTCTGAATGCGGCGGTTCCATGGCCCGTCGATAGCGTAATCCAACAGGCTCACGTAACAACTACACCGCGGACACTGACTGGACTGCGCCTCGGCGGCAGCCGTATAATGATAGCCACAATCAAAGCAGAAAATCTCACGGGGCGGTTTGGGTGGAAACAAAAACCGCCACAGCGGGTGACGCGGCGCCGGGCCGGAGCGCGCACTGCCGAGAGTCAGTGGAGCGGGTTTCGGTGGTGGCGGTTCGGGGAGTGGCTCTGGATCTCGCTTGGGCTGGGCGAGGCGCGCGGCGGACCGCGGTCTAACAACCGCCTTGCCGTCGCACACCTGAAAATGCGCGCGACAGCCATGGCACTGGGTGGACACCACCATCGCCGGTTCGACTTGAATGTGCCCGCACTCGGGGCACGTCAATTCGATGCGTTGGCGAGGAGATGGGGACTCACCGGCCATAATAAAACCTCAGATATCCTGCAAAACAACAGGGATCGGATCAGATGGCACCAGGCAGGGTCCCTTGTTTCGGTGCCACCACAGCGGGCTTGGCGGCTTGCGGTCCTTGAACTGCCGCGGGGGGAGCGGCTTGGGGAGGTGCGGAAGCCGGGGCTGGAGCCGGTGTTGGGGCGGGTGCCTGGGCGGGGGTGCCGACCGTGGATTTACCGACAAAGATGGCCCCCGCTTCGATAGAGAGCGTCTTGGTTTTGATATCGCCGATGACCTCTGCCGTGGATTTGAGTTCGATGCGATCCAAGGCAGTGATGTTGCCGTGCACCTTGCCATAAACCACGACCGTGGCGGTTTTGATTTCCGCCTTGAGCCGGGCGTTCTCTCCTACGGTAAGGCTCCCGTCGGATGAAATTTCACCCTCGATTTTCCCGTCCACAATGAGGTCGTTCGTGAACTTGACGGAGCCTTTGATTTCAACATCCGACGAGAGGATGTTGCGGGAAGCGCCTGCGGGCGGACGGGAAATGGAGGCTTGAGCGGAGCCGGGAGCTGCGGGGGGATGACCGGCGGGCGGCGCCAAGGGTTCCGGCTGACGGTAGCCTGTTGGAGCAGCGGGTGAAGGGCGATTGGATTCGCCGAGGTCTTGGCCAATGACTTTCTTGAACACGGTGGTTAGATGGATGGAGGTTAATGGATCGAGTCAAACAGACGTGGAATTACGGCTTGGAAGGGGTGGTTGGAGAACCCGCAGCCGGCGCGGCTGGCGGGGTGGCAGCATCACTACGGGGAGCTTCTGGCTTTCCTTGCACCGGCGCGGGCGCCCCCGGCGGGGTGGCGGGAACTTCGGCCTTGTCACCGGGTTTTGCGCCCGGTTCGTTGAGGTAAGGGTTGTTGACCGGCGGCACATCCGCATCCGGGGCCGCTGGCTCCGGGGCGGCGGAAACCGCAGGCGCAGCCCCCGGCGTCTGGGGAACAGCCGTGGAAGAAGGCGCGGCTGACGCTGGCGGCGGTTCGATTTCAACCGGCATTTGCGCCTGCAACATCGAGATGCGTTGGGCAATGGCGTTAGAGAAGCTGCTGTCAGGGTAATCGGTCTTGGCTTTCTGATAGAACTTCGTGGCTTGCGCGGTCTCGCCAGCGGCTCTCGCCATGTCACCGAGGGAAAGCAGGGCGTAAGGCGCCAGATAGCGTGCAGCGGGATCCTCGTCGATTTCCTGAAACACCTTTTTGGCATCAGCCAGCTTGCCTTGGATCTGGAGCTTGGAGCCGAGGCTGGCCTGGGCGGTGGGGCGAGCCGGGTGCTTGGGGTTGGCGGCGATGAAGGATTTCAGGGTGGTGATGGCGGCATCCTGCTGCCCTTCCTGCCACTGGCGCGCGGCTAACAGGACTTGTGCGCTGTCGGCCGCGGCGGTCCCGGCGTGGTCTTTAACCACGCTTTGCAGGGCCGCCATATCCTCGGCTTTGCTCAGCTCGGCCCCGGCGGAGTGCTCCCTGCTCCGGACAATGCCATGGTAGACGACCCAAGCGGCCGCGGCCAGCGCGATGAGGATGGTCAAAATGACGAGGTTTCGCTGATTGCGATCCAAGAATTGCTCGAAGGCACTCGGTCCTTGGGCGATTTCACCGATCGGGCGTGGGATATCAGGGCTGTCTGGGCTGTCTGGGCTGTCTGGGGACATGAGAATTTGGCGTGCGTTAATGCGCTGCGGGAGAAGACAACGCGAAACCCCCTGTGAAATCAATGCGGAAGTCTTGAACTTGCCCATTTTTCGGGAATTCCCCTTGAAATTTCCGGTCTGCGCCGGATTTTCATGGTCAGATTGACGGGCGCCGGCTTATTAGTCCGTGCGTGTCGGGACGGATCTACGTGGTAGCAGGCGAACTGAGCGGTGATGCGCACGGAGCCGGGTTGTTGCGGGCACTCATCAAGTTAGCGCCCGGCCTGAAGATAGCCGGGGCGGGCGGTCCGGAAATGGCGGCGGTGGCCGGCACGGGCCTGAACGACTGGGTGGAAGATGCGGCGGTGGTCGGGCTATGGGAAGTGCTGAAGCATTACTCATGGTTTAAAGAACGCTTTCATGCCATGCTGGAGGAGGTGCTGGCGTTTCGCCCGGACGTGCTCGTTCTGATAGATTATCCGGGATTCAACCTGCGGTTTGCCGAAGCGGTGCGGCGGGCCTGCCCGGACACCCGGCAAGTCTATTACATCAGCCCGCAGGTGTGGGCGTGGAACCGGCGACGGGTCCCTAAAATGGCAGGCCTGCTAGATGAGATGTTGTGTCTATTCCCGTTTGAGCAACCGATATTTGAAGCCGCAGGATTATTGACAAAATTTGTGGGCCACCCCTTGGTGGATGAACTCGAAGAGCGGCGACTCAAGGAGGTGACACGCGACGACACCCTGGTCGGGTTGTTCCCGGGGAGCCGCGAACGGGAGGTGGCGCGATTGTTTCCGGTGATGCTTGAAACGGCCAAACGCTTGCTCACATGGCGCGGGGACCTGCGATTTAAAGCACCCGCCGCATCGCCCAAACTTGGCCTGCGGATGCGCCACATGGTCGCGGAGGCCAAGGCTGGCGCGCATGTGGAGATTGTCACGGGCGGCAGCCACGCCTTGATGCAGCGCGCGTGTTGCGGGGTGATCGCCAGCGGCACAGCGACGCTGGAAGCCGCATATTTGGGCCTGCCGTATTGCCTAACCTATAAGGTGGCATGGCCCACGTATCTAGCGGGCCGCCTGCTGGTGAGGCTGAAGCACCTCGGCCTGGTCAATATTCTAGCAGGCGAGGAAGTGGTGGAAGAATTTATCCAAGCCGATGCGGATGCGGCACAAATCAGTGTGGCGTTGCAGCAGTTTTTGCAAAATCCCGAACTGCGAGCCAAGCTGCAAGCCCGCTTGGCGCAGACCGCCGCCAAGCTCGGCGGCACTGGCGCGCATGCACGCGCGGCGCAAGCCGTGGCCGCTTGGCTGCCCCACACCTGAAAGGTTTTTTGTTTGGGAGATTGCATTTTGCGCCGAATCAGTTACAGGAAGCGCCTGATGAAATTTCTTCTGCTGACGCTGGCAAGTGCCTGCGCATGCTCAATTTCCTGCGAACGCCACGAATTCGAGGGCAAGGATGGCACCAAGCAACTCCAAGAGTCGCATGGAGCACACGACACACTACCCGCAGGCAAGGATGACCGCCATGCCGATCATGGCAAATAACAAAAAAGCCGCCCCCGCACGAGGGGACGGCTTGGTTAAATCCACTGAAGGCACCTCTACTTGAGCGTCCGCAGCATAACCTTCAACTTGGCAAGCTCGACCTCCGCCTTGGCAATCTGACTCCCAAGGGCCACGATTGCGCCCGCGCTCAAACCGCTCTTGGCGGGCTGAGCCTTGACAGCTTTCGCCACCTTGGCCGGCTTCACGGCCAAGACCGGCTTAACCATCTTCAAGCCGGCCTTTCTGATCCAACTGCTAATGGTCAGAGGTGAAATACGAAACTTCTTGGTGGCGGCACTCAAGCCACCGCGTCCCTTGCGAGTGTTGACGGCGACCAAAAAATCAAGGACTTCCTGTTTCTGCACGTCCGTATATCGCTTGCCTTGGGCGGCAGCTTTTCCGCCCTTCTTGGCGACCTTGGCGACCTTGGCGACCTTGGCGACCTTGGCGACCTCGGCGACCTCGGCGACCTTGGCAACCTTGGCAACCTTGGCAACCTTGACGACCTTGACGACCTTGGCGACCTTGGCGACCTTGGCGACCTTGGCGACCTTGGCGACCTTGGCGACCTTGGCAACCTTGACGGGTGCTGCCGCACCACCGGACTTAAGCCATGTGGACACAGTGAGCACCGAAATGTTATATTTTTTGGCGGCGGCCGCTTGTCCGCCACGACCTTTCTCGGCGTTCACTTTCCCTACGAAGGAGACAACTTCTTGTTTTTCCGCGTCTGTATAACGCTTGCCCTTGCTTGTTTTTTTCTTGGAATTTGCACTCATGTCAGGCGGACCATAACAAGGTTATGACACAACACAAGACGAAAGTTTCACTTTTCCCAACAGGGATGTTGGTCATTCATCATCGGTCGGATTACAAGTCTTAGTCGAGAAGATGCACGACCAGACCACTTCTGAGTTTAGGTTCGAACCACGTGGTCTTGGGCGGCATGATGTTGCCGGTATCGGCTATATCTATCAGTTGTTTCATGGAGACGGGAAACAATGCGAATGCGGCAACCATCTCGCCGCCATCGACCCGTCGTTTAAGCTCACCCAGGCCGCGGAGACCGCCGACAAAATCCACGCGGGTGGAAGTGCGCAGGTCCTTGATATCCAGGATCTGATCCAGCACGAGCGACGAGAGGATGGTGACATCAAGCACCCCGATGGGGTCCTGATCGTCATAAGTGCCCGCATTGGCGGTTAATGAGTACCAGTCACCATCAAGATACATGGAAAAATTGTGCAAGCCTGCGGGAGAGCAAACCTCGGAGCCCTTGTTTTCGACATGAAAGACCGCACTGAGTTGGTGTAAGAATTCCTGGCTGCTGAGACCATTCAAATCCGTCACCAGGCGGTTATAATCCATGATCCTGAGCTGATTGTCGGGGAAAATCACCGCCATGAAGAAATTGTATTCCTCGCTGCCATCGTGGTTAGGGTTATGCAGGCGTTTTTCCCTGCCGACCAATGCGGCCGCAGCAGTACGGTGATGGCCGTCGGCCACATAGAGGCTTGGAATCTCCTTATCAAATATCTCAATAACCCTGTCAATGGTCGCCCTGTCCTCGATGATCCAGAACTGATGGCCGAAGCCCTCGTCGGTCACGAAATCATAAACGGGCTGATCACGTGACACGATGCCTGTGACGATCGCGTCAATTTCCTTGTGAGCGGGATATGAAAAAAAGACCGGCTCCACATTGGCGTTGGTGATGCGGACATGAATCATCCGGTCCTCCTCCTTGTCCTTGCGGGTCAATTCATGTTTCTTGATCCTGTTGTTGAAATAGTCCTCAATACTGGTGCAGGCGACAATACCGTATTGGGTGCGGCCGAGCATGGTCTGGGCATAGATGTACAATCTTTCCGCGTCATCCTGGACCAGCCATTTGTTATTGATGAATGTGGTGAAGTTCTCAACCACCTTGTCGTAGACTTGTTGGCCGTGGACATCCACACCCTCGGGCAAGTCAATTTCGGCTTTGGTGACCCTGAGCAACGAATAGGGGTTGCCTTCCGCCTCGAGACGCGCTTCTTCCGAATTCAACACATCATAAGGCCGTGAGGCCAATTGTTTCACGATTTCGACGGGCGGGCGCAAGCCCTTGAAAGTTTTGAGAATTGCCATTGTTGTTAGGGATTGGGTGGTGGAGTGGGAGCGCCCTGGAATGCCAGTGAGAGGGCTCGAAGAATGGTGCGTTGGGCGTGGTTGGAGGGAAATTCATGAGGTGAAACCACTCGCCGCGACCCTAGACATCCGCACCGCCGTGCCAAGGAAAATCATTGAGTTACACCGTGCGGCGGATGAATCAACACCTCCGCATCCTGGGGAACTTGAGCGAACAACTCGAGCATATCGGCATTGCGCAAGCGGATGCAGCCATGGCTTGCCGGCGAGCCGATCAACTCCTCACGATTGGTGCCGTGGATATAGATGCAGCGCTGAAGGGTGTTGGCGTTGGCGGGATCCAAGCCATCCAATCTGAGGATGCGCGTGAGCACCAGGTCCTCCTCCGTCGCGTCGCCCGGTTGCCAGATTCCATCAGGCACCCGCGCGCGGAACACCGTGCCGCCGGGTTCGCCTTCACCGATTTTCTCAATGACGCGGAAACGACCCACCGGCGTGCAATAACTCCCTTCCACAAACCCAACCCCATTGGCCGCAGTCGACACCGGATAACCCGCCAGCCATCGCCCCCCGTTGAATAAATCCAAGCGCTGGTCGCCGATTGATACCTCGAGCCTGTTTCCTTGCTTCATGGCGGGTTAATGACAATGAGTGCGTTGTGGCCGCCCATGCCGTGCGAAAGTTTAAACACCCCGCCCGGACTATCCAACACCAGTGCAGGCAACACAAACCCGGCGGGCGCATGCAAACCTGGCAAGTTAGGCGGCAACTTGCCATCCCGCAGAAACCGCGTCAATATCACGCTCTCTAACAAACCGCTCGCACCGATCGTGTGTCCGGTGAACGGTTTGAGCAGGTGCAAGGTGGGCCGGACGGCGGCGAACGCCCTGTCAAACGCGGCAGGGTCCGCCATTGCCTGCACCGCCGTGCCTGTGGCATGGGGGCACAGCGCGCCCGGAGGATAGCCTTGCTGCATCGCCTGTTGCAGCAGGGCTGGAGTGCGCCCGCCATTGGCGGGAATGCCCACCGGATCACACGCATCCGCGTTGCACCCGTAATGGAGCAACTGCGGATAACTCCCCGCCGAGGAATCTATCGCCATCGCGGCCGCACCTTCGGCGGGTACAAAACCAGCCGTCTTGGGGTGATAGGGATCGGTGTGGAAGCTATGTGCCAGCAAACCGGACATGGCGTAATTATCTAGCAATAGTGGGACCAAGGGCAAATCCACGGCCACGACCAATGCCCGGGGCGCGATGCCAGCCCTGACCATCATCATGGCAACCCCCACCGCGTCCAAGCCTGCCGAGCAACCGCTGGCGAGCACCTGATTAGGGCCCGTGATACCAAACTCGATGCTGATAGCGGCCGCCGGCTCACTGTGGATGGTATTGCTCGCGGCCATCAGGCGGAATGGCCGGCGTCCCGGCCACGGGCCTAACCAAGCGGCGGCGTTGCCCCGGCTGGTCCCCACCACCAATGCCGCATCCAACAACTCACCAGATCCCCATCCGGCATCCGTGATGGCCTGTCTGGCCACATGCAAGGCCGCCATCGTCACCGGGCTCCATTTGCGGTGGGTAAGCGAGGCCCGCGATTCAATCCAAGCCGCGGGCCGGTTCGCGTGCGGGCTGTCCGGCCCGAGCAACTTGCCGAGGGCTTGGAATGGCACATGCCTTGCACACACCGCCTGATGGTGTGCCGGGACATTCTCACCCAGCGCGGAAAGGGCGCCGAGACCGGTGATGAAAAGTGGCTGCTGGATGCGCACGGAGTAACAACCCCAGCCAATCCCGCAATCCAAATTCGTCATCGCGTGAAAAAAACCGGTCCGCGCCCCGCATCCCGGATCTTATCTGGGCACGGGCATTTTCATCCGGTGGGCCGGCGGCATGGCCATGAATTGGATCGCCTTACAGACTTGGAGCATCACGGGGAACCACATGACGAGCGCGACCGGGGCGGCGACGATCGAGCAGATGCAATAGGCAAGGAACAAGCCCTCACTCATGCGCGGTGCGCGCCGCAAGTCCGGGTAGCGGCGAATGATCCGGTTGTAATCGCAGGCCAGTCCGTAGTAGGCCACAAAAATCCAGTACAGGTTGAAGAGCGGCACCAGCAGCAGACCCACCGCCAATCCCGGCGTGGTGCGCGGCTTGCCATTCTGCAAACATTGCCATAGGCGCGACAGGTAGACAAAATTGAGAATAGTCCCCGCAATCAGACACAAGGGACCGGTGATCCACATGATTTGGATCAACAACTCCTGATTGCGATTCACCACAAGCTCGTCCGTGCTCCCGACATTCCTCACCGCGTCCAAGTGGATTTGCCACTTGGCCCAAAACCCAATCCCCACCAAAATCAACCCGCTGCACAGCAAGGCCATCAACAACTCGTAATTCGGCTGGGCAACCCGCTGGTGCGGATAGGGGCCGCTGGGGCGACCGCGGTCTTGGTCGCGATCCCAGCCCCGGTCCTGATCGCGATCCCAGCCACGGTCCTGGTCGCGACCCCTGCCCCGGTCCTGATCGCGGCCCCGGCCACGCTCCTGGCCACGCTCCTGGCCACGGTCCGCTTGCCGGCCACGCTCCGCCTGCTGGCTGGCCTGGGACCTTGGGGCCATTTGCGTACTTTGCCCTGCCGGTCTGCCTTGGGAGGATGTGCCTTGGCCGGGTCTTTTGGCCATGGCGCCAGCCGCTGCCACGGGCTTGGGAGCGCCGCCGCGAGGTGCGGGCGCCGCTACGGGCGCCGCCGCGGAAGCGGGTGTGGGGGCCGGCGCGGGCTCAGCAGGAAACAACCCTTGCAGTGTCGGTGCCAGGACCCAGTTTTCCATTCCATCCGTCCACAGCATCGTATCGCGGACGATGCGTCCTTCCTTGACAAATTGCACCAACTGGTCCCAGCCGTAGGGGCCATACTGCCGTCCGTCCTGTAATAGATGCCACTGGTCGCTCATGCCACGCACCCAACCAGATCCCTACTTACCACCACAAGCATAAAAATCCAGATAGGGAAAATTCCCGGAGCGGTGGCGCAGGTTTGGCGGGCGCCGGGCAAAATTCAAGGCGGGGCGATTAGCCTACGGCCATCTCCGCTTTGCTCCGGTTCCGAATCGCCCTCGGCCATGAGGGGCCAATACAAAGCGGATCACCACCTCCCATTGGCTCGACATGGGCATCGGCGATGCGCAAATGGCCGCTCCTTGAAACGCGAGGCCCGCACGACGGCGACAGGTTTGTCTTGGCGGGCGGGTGGAATCCGGGCATGTTGGGCGGATGAGATCCATGACAGGATTTGGGCGCGGCACGGCCGTGACCGGCACGTGGCTGGCTAACGTGGAACTGAGCACCGTCAACCGCAAACAAGCGGAAGTGGTCGTGCAAATGCCACGGGAACTGGCCGAAATCGAAAGCCGCATCCGCAAACACGTGCAATCGGTGGTGGCCAGAGGCCGCGTGCAAGTCACCATCAACCTGGAACCGGCCGAGGGCGGCGACGCCGCCGTACGGGTGGACGCCCCACTCGCCCGCGCCTTCGAGGCGGCATTCAATCAACTCGGCGACTTGATCGGACGCAAGATCCAGCCAAGTGCCGCGGATTACCTGCGCCAACCCGGAGTTCTGGCGATTGGCACACGGGAAATGGAGGCGGCAACCGCGTGGGCGGCCATCGCGCCGGCACTCGATGAGGCACTCACGCAGCTGACCACCATGCGGGCCCGCGAGGGCGCGGATCTGGCCGCCGATTTTTCAGTTAGATTGGGCACGCTCGACGCACTTACGCAGCGGCTTGCCAGCGGCGCCGCGGAACGCCCGGTGCGTCAGCGCGAGTTGTTGCTGAAACGCCTGCGCGATGCGGGTCTTGGGCTGGATCCGTCGGATGAACGGGTGGTCAAGGAGTTGGCGCTGTTTGCGGACCGCTGTGACATTTCCGAGGAACTCACCCGGCTGGATTCCCACCTCGCCAAATTCCGTGAATACATGGTCGCCACCGACCCACCCGGCCGCGCCTTGGATTTCCTTTGCCAGGAGATCTTCCGCGAATTCAACACCATCGGCTCCAAGGCCAACGACGCCGCCATCGCCCAGACCATCGTCGAAGCGAAAACCGAACTCGAAAAAATCCGCGAGCAGGTGCAGAATGTGGAGTAAAAAAGCCGCCCCGGAAGAATCCGGAGCGGCCTGCTGAATGCAACCAACCCCGGGCACAGCCCAGGGTTGGTTAGGTTTTGAGACTTACTTCTTCGCGGCGCGTTTTTCCTCGATGGCGGCCTGGGCGGCGGCGAGGCGGGCGACGGGCACGCGATACGGTGAGCAACTCACATAGGCGAGTCCGAGCTTGTGGCAGAACTTGACGGAGTCCGGGTCGCCACCATGTTCGCCGCAGATGCCGAGCTTGATGTCCGGGCGGGTCTTGCGGCCCTTGGCCACGGCAATCTCCATGAGCTGGCCAACTCCTGTGGTGTCGAGCGTGGCAAACGGGTTCTTCTTGAACACCTCGTTCTCAATGTAAGGCATCATGAACGATCCCATGTCGTCACGGCTGATGCCGAGAGCCGTCTGCGTGAGGTCGTTGGTGCCAAAGCTGAAGAACTCGGCGGTCTGGGCGATTTCGTCGGCGGTGAGGGCACCACGCGGGACTTCGATCATGGTGCCCACCTGATAGGCAAACTTGATCTTCTTCTCGGCCATGACTTCCTTGGCCACGCGGTGGACGATCTCCACCTGGAGGTCGAGTTCCTTTTTGAAACCGACGAGCGGGATCATCACTTCGGGTTTCACCTTGATCTTGAGTTTGGCCACATCGGCGGCGGCCTCGAAGATGGCGCGGGCCTGCATCTCGGTGATTTCCGGATAGGCAATGCCCAAACGGCAACCGCGGTGGCCCAACATCGGGTTGAACTCATGCAGGTCGGCGACGCGCTGTTGGATAAACCCAACCTCGATGCCGAGCTTCTTGGACAGGTCAAGTTGCTGCTCTTTGGCGTGCGGGAGGAACTCGTGGAGCGGCGGGTCAAGCAAGCGGATGGTGGCCGGGAAGCCTTTGAGCGCCTTGAAGATGCCGGTGAAATCCGCGCGTTGATAGGGCAGCAACTTGGCCAGCGCCTTGCGCCGGTCGGCTTCGTTGGTGGCAAGAATCATCTCGCGCATCGAGTCGATGCGGTTGCCTTCGAAGAACATGTGCTCGGTGCGGGTCAGGCCGATGCCGGTGGCACCGAACGCCAAGGCGTTGGCGGTCTGCTCCGGATCGTCGGCATTGGTGCGCACCTGCATGCGGGTGGCCTTGGCACACCACTGCATGAGCTGGAGGAAGTTCTTGTATTTCTCGGTCTTCTGCGCGGCCTTGTCGCCGTGGAGCAGGCCGGTGACAATTTCGGACGGTGCAGTCTTGAGCTTGCCGCCATAGACGATGCCGCTGGTGCCATCGATGCTGAGGAAGTCGCCTTCCTTGAAGGTTTCGCCGGAGATGGTGACGGTGCGCTTGTCGTAGTTGATGTTGACGGCACTGGCACCGCAGATGCAGACCTTGCCCATCTGGCGGGCGACGAGAGCGGCATGGGATGAGACGCCCCCCTTGGCTGTTAGGATGCCTTCGGCGGCGATCATGCCGCGGAGGTCTTCCGGCGAGGTCTCGTTGCGGACGAGCAGAACCTTTTCACCCGCCTCCTCGGCGGCGACGGCGCGCTCGGCATTCAGATAGATCTTGCCGGACGCGGCACCGGGACCGGCGGGCAATCCCTTGGCGAGGGCTTTGGCCTTCTTGGCTTCGGCGAGGTCGAAGATCGGGGCTAGCAGCTGGTCGAGCTGATCGGCGGGATTGCGCAACACGGCGGTTTCCCAGTCGATGAGTTTTTCCTTCACCATGTCCATGGAGAACTTGAGGGCGGCGGCGGCGGTGCGTTTGCCATTACGGGTTTGCAGCATGAACAGCTTGCCTTCCTGAATGGTGAACTCGACGTCCTGCACGTCCTTGAAATGTTTTTCGAGGGTCTGGCGGACCTTGAGCAATTCCGCATACGACTTGGGCATCTGCTTTTTCAGCTCGATGACCGGTTCGGGAGTGCGCACGCCGGCGACAACGTCCTCGCCCTGGGCGTTGATGAGGAATTCACCATAGAATTCGTTGACGCCATTGGCCGGATTGCGGGTGAAGGCGACGCCGGAGCCGGACGTTTCGCCGGTGTTGCCGTAGACCATGGCTTGCACGTTGACGGCGGTGCCCCACTCGGCGGGGATGTTGTATTTGCGGCGATAGACGATGGCACGGTCGTTCATCCACGAGCCGAACACGGCGCCGGCGGCACCCATGAGTTGTTGCCACGGATCGGTGGGGAAGGACTTGCCGGTGCGCTCCTTGACGAGCGCCTTGAAACGCTTGACGAGTTCCTGGTTGTTAGCGGCGGTTAGCTCGCTATCGATGATTTCCTCGCCGTGATGCTCGTGTTTGAATTTCTCGATGACGGTTTCAAACGGCTCGTGGTCTTCGCCTTCGCGCTTCTGCACGCCCATGACCACATCACCATACATTTGGATAAAGCGGCGATAGCAATCCCAGGCAAAACGCTCGTTCTTGGTGGCGGCGGCCAGGGCTTTGACGGTCTCGTCATTGAGGCCGAGGTTGAGGATGGTGTCCATCATGCCCGGCATCGAGTCGCGCGCGCCGGAGCGCACGGCCACCAGCAGCGGGAACCCCTTGGCGTCGCCAAACTTGCAACCCATGATCTTTTCCATGTTGGCAATGCCGGCCTTCATCTGGGATTCGAGCACGGCCGGATAGCTGCGCTTGTTGTCGTAGTAATAGGTGCAAACCTCGGTGGTGACGGTGAATCCCGGAGGCACGGGTAATCCAATGCGGGTCATTTCCGCAAGGTTGGCACCCTTGCCGCCGAGCAACGGCTTCATGCCGCCGTTGCCGTCGGCTTTGCCGGCACCCCAGGTGTAGACGTATTTGGTTGCCTTGAGGGCGGCTTTTTTGGAAGCCGGGGATTTTTTGGCTGCGGGTTTGGCAGCACGCGGAGCGCTTTTTTTGACAGTGGCTTTGACTGCCTTTTTCTTGGTGGCCATCGTGGTGTTAGGATCAGGTTGTGAGTAAATGCTAGGGTGCCGAAGAGTGGAAAAATCGCTCTCCACCCGAACCGGCGGGGGCCGGAGGCTAGCAGCCAAGCCGCCGATGTCAAGGCACCGGATGGGGAAATTTCACAATCCCCGGCCTCGCTGCTTGACATGGCCACCGTGGCAACGAGGGTTATTCCATGCCCATCCAAACCAAAGTCCGCAAAATAGGCAACTCCCTCGGCATCGTTCTGCCCAAGGAGGCCCTGCAAACGCTCAAAGTCAGCGAAGGCGACGTGCTCTATCTGACCGAAGCACCGGAAGGCTCGCTGCGGATCACGCCGGAGCGGCCCGGGTTTGAGGACGTCATGAAGGTGGCTGAGGAGGGCATGAGCCAATATCGCAACGCACTCAGGGAACTGGCCAAATGAACGAACCCTTTTGGCTCAGCCGGGAAATCGTGCTTGCGATCCAAGGCGCACTGTTGGCCCGTTTCGGAGGGCTGAGCGGGTTGCGCGATGATGGTTTGTTAGAATCAGCGCTCAACCGCCCCCTTCAGCTATTCCACTACGGCAGCCCGAACCTCTTCAATCTGGCTGCCAGCTATGCTCACGGCATCGTGAAAAACCACCCTTTTGTTGACGGCAACAAACGTGCCGGATTCATGGCGGCCTACACATTTCTCGGGATCAACGGGTTTCGGCTGGAAGCCCCTGAAGAAGAGGCCGTGCTTCAAACGCTGGCTTTGGCGGCGGCAGAGTTGGATGCCGCTGGCTACGCCGTGTGGCTGGAACGGTCGTGTTCGCCGCGATAAGGCATGCTCCAGGGCCCGAACGCGTGAGCGGCTGTGGAACACAGAGTGACGTGAAAGCTATAAGGAGCCACCACATTCCTGTGGTGGTTGCGGAAGCGTGGTCCATGAGTGCGCGCCGAAGGCTCTGCTCATAGGCTGTCCTTCCACACGACGACAAGAATGTCGTCGCTCCTTAAGTGTGGCTCCATCGAAGTCCGGCGCGGGACGCGC
>CAIKDP010000384.1 GCA_903826205.1 Akkermansiaceae bacterium | reverse complement strand
TGGCGCACCGCCATTGGAATATATGCCGCTGGTCGGCGCCTCGGCTGGCATCTATGGCATTCTGGTGGGGGTGGCGGTGATTGCGCCCAACCTGCGGGTGATGTTGTATTTTCCGCCACTTGAAATGTCGATGCGGCAACTGGCCATTGCCGTGTTAGTGATAGCGGCGGGCACCGTGGTGTTGGGTTTGGGCGACAATGCCGGCGGCGAGGCCGGCCACTTGGGCGGGGCCCTGCTCGGATACCTGCTGATGCGGCAGGCGTGGTTGCTCAATTGGGCGCAAGGCCGCGGGCCGGGTGTGGACATCATCCGCCCGAAAGCCTTCGGGGGACGTTTCGAGTCCAAGTTACGGCCCAGAACCGAGATCGATTTGGCGGCCCAAACCGAGGTGGACCGCATCCTCGATAAGATTTCCGCGCAGGGGTTCCAGAGTCTAACTGCAAGCGAACGCGCGACACTCCAACAAGTTGCCAACCACCCGCCCCCCGAGCCATGACCGACGCCGCCATGATGGATGCCCCCGATCCCGCCATCCAACTCGCGCGCCTGCGTGCCATCATGCACCGGCTGCGGGCGCCGGGCGGCTGCCCGTGGGATGCGGAACAAACCCATGAATCGCTCATTCCCAATCTAATTGAAGAGGCCTATGAGACGGTGGACACCCTTCAGCGCGGCGACTTCACCCACCTGAGGGAGGAGCTTGGCGATTTGTTGCTGCAAGTGGTTTTCCACAGTGAATTGGCGGAAGAGGCCGGACATTTCAATCTCGATGACGTCGCCCGCGAGATCAGTGACAAGCTGGTCCGGCGTCATCCCCACGTGTTTGGCCAAAGTGCCGCGGCCACCCCGGATGCCGTGCTCGTCCAGTGGGATCAGATCAAACGCGAGGAAAAGGGCGCGGGCGGAAAACCCTATCTCCACGGCGTCGGCACCGGCCTGCCCGCGCTCCTGCGGGCTGCCAAATTCCAGAAAAAAGCCGCCAAGGTCGGCTTTGATTGGCCGGACGAGGCTGGTGTGTTAGCCAAGATCCGCGAGGAGTTAGGTGAACTCGAAACGGCCCTCGCGGCGGGCGACGCAGGTGCCGTCGCCGAGGAAACCGGCGATCTGTTGTTTTCCATCGTCAATCTGACACGCTTTCGCGGGCTGGACCCGGAACTGGTGATGACCACTGCCAACGCCAAGTTTGAACAACGCTTCGGGGTCATGGAACGATTGCTGACGGCCAGCAGCCTCAGCCTGGAGGTTGCCACCTTGGAGCAAATGGAAACCGCCTGGCAGCAGGCAAAAAGCCAGCTCAGGGTGCCGTAGTGACGCGCGCGCGGAGGAAACCCTTGTCAGGGAGGCCGCTCGCGGCATCCAACATGAAGGTGCGGTATTCATAACCGTCCGGGGGCGGCGGCAGGTCTGGGGTCACCTCGGACTGCACCGACACCGCACTGGTGAAATCATCAAGGCTGAGGCCCCCTTGGATGGTGTAGGTGACGCCATCCCGGGTGGCCACGGGCGAGGGGGACCCGGCGAAGGCCGTGCCCGCACGCACGGCGATGGTGAGCAGAAACTTGCGGACCTCACTGCCGGGGGCGGCATCGGTTGTTAGATTATACACCCTGGCGCGGCCGTCGGCTCCGTTGGGATTTCCACCAAGGGCGAACTCGAGGAGATTGGTCTGGCCGTCGTTATCCGGATCCGCCTGGGGACCGATGACATCCGGATCCGTGACGCCGGGAAAATACGTGTTCATCCAGGTCAGCAACTGCGAACTCGTATAACTGGCGCTGACGATCGGACTGTCGGATTTGCCGGCTTTTTTCGCGTAGGCGGTGAGGGTCAAGGTGGAGGAATCCGCCGGCACGGTGATGTCGCTGAGCGGGCTGGCCGCGGCAACCTCAGCACCACCGTTGAGACGGTAACAAATCGTCGCGTTGCTCTCGCTGGTGATGGTGATGACTTGCCCGGCGGCATGCTCGACACCCGGCGGATTGACCACCGGGGCTGCCGTCTCCTCCGCCGCGCTGAAGATGACCGCTTTCATCGGGCCATAGGGCATCCAGCGGTTGCCCAGCAGCGTGCGCATCCGCAGGCGCAGCTCGAGATTGTTAGCCAGGGGCACGCCCGCGCTGGCGCCGGTTAGATTGAAGCTGGTGGCGGTGGCCGCCAGTTCGTTGGTGTGTTTCAACTCCAGCCACTGGCAATTGGTAGTGCTGATATCGTCAATGAAAATGCCGGTGGGAATGGTGGTGTAGTCAAAACCATTGTAGTATTGATCCGCATAGAAGCCCATGCCCGGACTCACCGACAGGCGGAATCTAACACGTATCGGAACCGCCGAAGCGGCGAGCGAGCGCGTGGTGGCGGTGCTGGAGGCATCCCTCGAGGTGCCGGTGCCGGTAATGGCCGCGCCCACGGCGGTCCAGGACACGCCGCCATCACTGCTGGACTCCACCGCCAAACTCGTCCCGGGCGACATGTAGCCGCGCCAGAACTTGAAGTTGAGTGTGGCTGCGCTCCCGGGCAACAGATCCCGGCCCAACTCGAACGATTGCTCGGGCACGCCATTGAGCCGCGGATCATACCAGACCGGCACCGTTAGACGGAACGACTTGGCGCCGGAGATCGGCCCGAAGCCGGCGTCGTTGGTGAAGTGCGCCGTGGAGCGGAAGACATAACTCGCCGCGGTATTGGCTATCACCGCGGGGGTGGGCGAGTCCTCCGCGCCCTCCGTCCATGCCGTGGCCGCCGGTTGGAAGCTATTGACCTGGATTGCCTCGGCC
>CAIKDP010000383.1 GCA_903826205.1 Akkermansiaceae bacterium | reverse complement strand
GGCGGTGGCCCATTCTCGCGTCGGAACCTTGTGGACAACTTTCCTCAAAGGTGAATTGAACAGTAATCGACCCGACTGAATTCATTTATGAATTGTCCATGTTAGAGATACTTACCCACTAAATTCTCGGTTGTCCCAATTTGATGAAGATATCGACCTTTAACCCGCCCTTGTAAATCATGAAGCGGGCGTTGCCACGGTTGCCAATTGCGGAAATCATGCTGGTGGTCACACGCCGGGCCAAGCCTCTCACCACAGGCGTCTTTCCTATCGGGGCGTATCCCCGTCCCGAATGGTCTTGATTGCTCACACCAGTCTCGTCACCCCACAAAATCTCGGCTTTTTCAGCCTTTGCGCGCTTCATGATCGCAGGATATTCCACCTCGATCCACTCGCGAACCGCCGCCGGCTGTTGCTCGTAAGCCACTTTCTTTGGACGTTGTGGAGTGAATCCCCATCGCTTGAGGTAATGCCCGAGGGTGCGGACCGGCAACTTTATGTCGAAGCGTTTCTGGATGAACTGACGGATAACTGGACGGGTCCATAGAGCGAAGGGCAACTTGAGCTGCTCAGGAGTTTTGTCAGTGATGGTCTTCATGACGATCTTTTCCTGGGATTGGGTCAGTGTGCGGCAAGCTCCAGATGGCCGTCCGCGCCGACCAAGCGCCAGCCCACTTTTGCCGCCCTCCCGATACAAACGCCACCAGAGGCGGGAAGCGGCGACCGAAATATCCAGTGTATTCGCAATGGTTTCATGAGTGAGCCCCTGAAGCTTCATTCCCACCGCGCGAACCCGCAGTTCATAGATCACTTCGGGTGGCTCTTTGCGTACATCTCTGGTTGCCATGCCCAAGTTTAACATCAAATCATAAAAAGGCTAGTATTTTATGGCCGGATTAATAGTTGCATCAGATATTCTGTAGGACGGTCTCTCCCGTGGGTATCATGAGCGTGTTGTGTCCCCGCTGCCTGGAGATTCCCTCGATGAGTTGGCATGTTTTATCGCATACTGTGAAAAGCTGATAACCCTCGGGTAAGATCCGTTCCAAAGTGGCGTCTGAGATAAACAGGTGCTCAAGTGCGATCAGGGGTCTAGCAATCCGAATCGTTGTTTCCAAGCCTTTAACCACCTCTGCCTCATGGCCTTCCACATCAATTATCAGCAGGTCGGGGGGAGGTGCAACTCCAGTAGCAACCAGATCATCGCCGCATTCCAGAGTGATTTCCTCATAGTTCAGGGAATTGCATCCGGCTACGACGCTTGTTTCCAGTGATGCGCAGGTTGACCCGCCATCCTCATCTCTAGGAATGTGCAAAATTCGATTTCCAGACCGATCTGAAAGTCCGATCATGTGTACTCGAACCCTCGAGTCGAGCGCCGCCAAGGACTCCAAGGTCTGCCTATGAGCGGAATTCGGCTCGAAAAGATCCAGGCGCGCAGGTTTCAGGCGCAGAAGAATCTCCGCTGCGAGATAGCCAGAGTTGGCCCCAACATCCCATACGACTGGCGAAGTACCCACCAGAGAGCTAATATTCTCGAGCAATGCTTTCTCCTCTCCAACGCCTAACGTCACTTGACGAATCCAGAAAAAATCCAAGAATGAAATGTTGCAGCATCCCAATTCAGGGTAGTTCAGGTTGAATCGCTGTATTCCAGGGAATAGTCGCTGAATCATTCGGATCAGAGCTCCACCTCCTTTCAAGCCGAGCCGGAATGTCCAAATGCGGCAGAATCCAGCGGCAAGGACCGCGATCTTTGGATTTCTATCCGGAGTAGCATTGCGAATAGGATTGCCCGCTGTGATCGTTTCACTATTAGTATCTCCCATATTCATCATAGGCAAATTCAATTTACACATGCAACCCGTCAAGCATTATGGTTGGGGGCATAAGACAGAAGACATCAACCATAATGGATTATATGAAGGTCGATACCCCACGGGTTAGGATGTCTTCCTGATCCACAGAGACTGCCCAAGCTGACCCATCCCACTCAAAAGTGGCATAGCCGATCTCGATTCTTCTGGGAATCTTCGACATAAATAGGATAAAGCCGCAATAATCTCATATCGATGATTTGCCACACCGTTGCGGCTGGTCAAGCATACTTAGGATTCTTCTGGCAATCTGTGGGGCGTGGAGAATGGCATTCCAATGTGCAGCGATTACATCTGGCACTCTATGTCCGGCGTCCCAGTCGGACAATTCTGCTAGGACCGCTTGTGCCAATTCGGTTGCGGTCCGCCCGGCCGAGCGTCCGAATGGGCCATCGGTGAACCACTTCATGCTTGGAATCTCCTGCACATCAGGACCCACCACCGAACAGCCGCAGCAAAGTGCTTCCGCTGAGACAATGTGGTAGCTCTCTCGCAGGGATGTGCAAAGCGCAACGCGAGCCCTTTGCAGAGCTCGCTTGATATCGATATTGGGAACGATCCCCCTCAGGCGGACCTGCTCACGGAGTTTCGGAGGCAGCCCTAAGTGCCACTTCTCCATGCCATCCGTTGCTTGTCCATAGATTTCCACCACCAGATCCGGATCACATTCCGTCACCATTTGCGCCGTCGCAATTAACAGATCCGTGCCTTTCACCCTAGCATCGTCCCAACGACCGACCGCCACCAGCAGACGTTCTTTGGGAAGCGTTGGGTCTGGAATCATGTAGGATGCATTCGAATGCGGTATGAGCTGCACCCGGGAAGCGAGAGCTTCTCCACCGTAAATCCGGCAAACTTTGCGGATGTGATCCAGTGCGATCGGTGAGATTGTCCCGATCAAATGAGCCTGTTTCAAATGTTGGGCACGCCGCCAGTCAGTGTGGATCAAGCCGACGGTGGCGGCGAATACCAGGCGGGTCGCGAAATGCAGGATGCTTGCAACGGACTTACCGCGCTCCCCAGCCGTAACCCGCCATAGATTGCCCGAATAACTAGAAATTCCATTCAGAATGCTGACAATCCCGGCAGTGTCCATGTTTGAGACCAAAACCAGGCCTGCCCGTCTGATTGCATGCGCAATTCGTGCGTATTTCCCCGCTCCCCAGCCATAAAAGACCACGCCTTCCCCCCTCAAGGATCGCCACCAATCGGCATCCTCAAGGTTACTATACTCCGTCCGGATCAAATCGTCCACTTGGTCGCCCTCCATGGGGGGTCCCGGCATGATCGCCCTGCACTCGATTCCTATTTCCTGAAACCCTTTACACAAGAGACCACTATCACGTGCAAAGAAGGTGTGATCGCCCTTGAAGCGAACCGGAGTGCAGGTGAACCATTTGCGGGGCAGGGGCATGGAAAGTGAGGTCAGAGGTCAGAGGGATTTCTGAGAAATATGACATCGGCCTGCAACGTCTGACCCGATTCTCTGTTTGAAAACCCTGGATAGATTGCAAAAACCTCAAATCCCTCATTCTTCATTCGATTAAGTCCGTCTTGGAACAAGAAATCTGACGCATACAACTTCGTTAGACTGAGTTCCAGTTGCACGGCGAGACATCTGCCAAGAGTATGGGGCGCTCCGTTTAAAACGGATTCCTCAAACCCTTGTGTGTCGATCTTGAGAAAGAATGTTTGTTTATCATCACAAAGCCTTGGGACAATCACGTCAAGCGGAAGCACTTGGATGGTTTCCTGGCCAATATATTTCGAATCAGGCGCGGAATTGACGTGTTTGTCACTGATTTCAAGCAGCGAACTGCTCACGCTATTGGCAGACACGTTGATTTCGGTAGCCTCCTCCTTGCTGCCAATGGCGCAGCGTGGAGCCACCATCCACAAGTCATCCTTCCGGGTAGTGTGAAGCAACATGGCATGGGCCAGGCTCAGCGGTTCGAACGAAATGATTCTGCCGCGGTATCCCCATTCCCTCAGGGCGGATCCAAACTGGCCCGTATTGGCACCCACATCCAACACGGTTGTGAACCCGGTCTCGCGCGCCAGATGGGCAACGCAACACTCCGAATGGAACCGTGCGTCCCGTTTATGCAAATCATAGCCTATTCTATTGACTACCGATTGGATAAGCTTTTTCATACGTTTAGAGATTTAGGCTCAATGAATAAGTTTCGCTCTTGGGCCAACTCTTGGAGGATTCGAATATCGCCTGCTGTAAGGCAAACGCATTTCGATAGACTTCCAGGTCGCGCCATGAATTGATTTTCGTTGGGTGTTCTCTTATCCGAAACTCCGAAACTCCGGCCTCCGCCTCCTCTACTCCAGCATCTCCCGGTAGAGGTCCAAAAACGCCTTGGCGGTCTTCTCAGGACGGAAGTATGTGCGGAAGTGCTCATGCCTTGCCGCGCCCATCGAACGACAAAGCGCATAGTCATTGCCCAGGGTGTCGAGCGCCCTGAACCAATCGTCCGGATCCTCTGAGCACACCATCAGCCCGTCGGATCCGTGGTCCACATATTCGGCATGGCCGCCATGCGGTGAGGCCACAACCGGCAAGCCGATGACCCGTGCCTCCTTGACCACGTTCGGGCTGGTGTCGGCACGTGATGGCATGACCAATGCCCAAGCCCTCGCCATCTCCTCTTGGACTTGTGGTGTTTTCAGGAGTCCCAATACCTCGACCATGGGGTCCTTAAGCTCTCGCAGAGACTCGGCTAGATAGCCCCCCCCCGCGAACACCATCTTCCATGATCGCAGGGGATGACGGCGCAGCATCTCCAGCAAAATGTCCACTCCCTTGAGTCGATTCAGCCCACCTACAAACAGCATCCTTGGGGGCCCAGAATCCGGAGTCCAATCCACATCAAAGTAACTCGGAAACACCCCGTATTCGATCTTACGCGTCACCTTGTTTGGTACAATCTCGGCTACACGCTCCAATCCCCACTGGGATTCACTGGTCACCAGGGTAGCACGCAGTATCGACTTAAGTTCCCAATGCCTGAACAATTTCCACCGCCAATCGTTCAATTCACCTGTTTTGCAATAGGTCGTAATCACTCCCTGCATCGAAAGGATCGACGGCCCATCAAATCCACACAGGGCGGCGCCATAGAGATTCTCCGTGCCCCAGCAGTGGATGAGATCCGGCCGCACACAGCGGATCAAGGTCTGCGCCGCCCTGCGGTGAGGCCACCGCCCGAGCAGAAGACTGGCGGTGATGCTGGGGCAGGGAATCCTGTGAAATGTTTGGTTCCAATAGCGGACACTCTGAGGCATCCGCGCCGTCCGGTCAAATACTCCCCAATGGATATCAAACTCTCGGCAGTCCTCCCAAGCACGTGCCAGTTGCGGCAGCCATGTGCAACTCTGCCCACCACCACGGCCCTCGGCCTCACCTCCAATGGCGCCAAGCGGGAATTCGGCGAAGATAGCGATACGGAGAGGGGGCATAAAATCCGGGGCAAGCTGCTCAACTCATCTCGTGCGAAAACCAATCAACATCTCTCGCAAGCCTATTGCTTCGATACCATCCGCTTAGCCCCACGAATCCCAGAGATTCTCCTCGCAGCAATCCGCATGGTCCTGCTAGCAACCCAGGCCCACAATTCCAAGCTCTTCCATCGCAATTTCGGCAGGCAAAGGATAAGAAACCAAATCCATTCAGATCCTGCATGGCTAGGTAGGTCACCGCGCAATGCCCTATAGGCCCTGATGGCGGTGCCTTCATCAAGACCCATGAACAGCATGCAGTGTCTAACCGCGATCTTTTGGGTCAATGTCTCCTGGATCTCAGCCTGTTGTTTCGATATCGAACCACTGTGAACACGAAAGCTTAATAATGGTTCTGGAATGCCAACAACACCACCCGCCCGTATCAGGCGCCCCCATAGGCCATAGTCTTCGGCATGCCTCTCGTCCGCAACGTATTGACCGCATGCGATAAACGCCTCTTTGCTAAACATCACCGTCGGATGAATGACTTGGCACTGAAAGCACAAGCGAAGCGCAAGTAATGCCCGGGTCCGGATAAAGTGGCCCACGGGTGTGATCAATTGCGGCTCGCCGATAAGCTGAATGTTTGTGTTGCACAACACCGTTCCTGGATTCTCATGAATGACCTTCCACTGAATTTCGAGTCGTTTCTCATGGGCAATATCATCGCAGTCCATGCGGGCTATCCATTCGGCCTTTGCCTCGGATATACCATGGTTGAGGGCAAGAACGATGCCTGCGTGCTCCATCCGAATGACCCGGATCCGGGAATCGAGTCCTGCATACTCGGCAAGAATTTCAGGCGTGCGGTCCGTGCTTCCATCGTCGATGATGATCAATTCAAAGGCGGTCCATGTCTGGGCAAGAATGCTGTCGATCGCGGCCCTCAGAAACCTCTCTCCATTCCATACCGGCATGATCACGGAAATCTCCGGAACTCCGATCGTAGCCTTGTTATTGCGTAGGGTCACAGGTTTTCATCGGTTAGACTACACCAGCTAACGGAATATCCGCGATTTAATGCTATCGGCACTATACCCCGAACTGAAATCAACTTCGTATTCTGTGAGCGCCCAAATTACCATGCATGAACCATAACCGGACGGGGGCAGGTACCACCGCGAAGCGTGACACCGTATGGCTTAACCGTCCGATAGCCTATCCCTTTCAGAAAAGACGAGATCACAGCATAATCCCAAGGATTGTGATAGGTCGTGATACCGAGCTTTGGACGGGTTTCTTTCAACAGTTCCGTTCCTCCGGCCAGCGCCTGATACTCGCTCCCCTCCAGGTCCATCTTGATGAAGGTAGGAGTGCCATGCGCCTGTGCCAATTCGGCGAGAGTCGTCACTTTCACACTATCGGGGCTATGCGAACTGAAATGACCGGCAAATGCCTCGCCATCCGCACTGGCAAAGCCTGCACTGCCGCAAAAGGAACCGAGTGCCGATGGGACAATAATAACACGGCCATCCCGAATCTCCGTTTCAAACGTCGCCCGCAGACAGTCAACCATGATGCTTGATGGCTCCACACAGATTACCCTCGAAACTCCCGCATCCAATGCCAGCCGGGTATAGAACCCCTCGCAGGCACCTGCATCCAAAATCACGTCGTCAGCCTGGAATCTCACTCCCCCGCGTAGGTATTGGTGAAAATTATTCGGGTGATGCCAAAATGCAACCAGATACTCGCTCCACAATTCGGCTGATACATTCATGACCTCAGGGAACCAGAACCGGTGTTTGCCACCAAATTCCAACAGTTTGAGCCGGCCCTCGATCTCAAGGGTCCGGACTGTCTGCCGCGGTGGATAAACCCCCAGTGATCGCGGATCCAATGGCACCGCCACACAAGCCCATGGGCAAAGCGGTGCTCTACCTAACATCTTCTCCACCAGAGGTTGAGCCCGTTGTCTGCTAGTTAACATGGAAATGGCCGAATTTGGTCGTTCATAGGATCACTCGGTCCAGTTCATCCAACACGGAGGCATCCACAGGCTCGTCAAACTTGCGGGCGAAATGCGCCCCTGATGTCATGAGCATTGGCAGATCATGCATCGTGAGCACCTTGGGATTGCTGACACCCAGGTCCGGTCCACGTAGATCTGGCAATTCAGTCTCATTTCAGGTCCAGCGTGCTGAGGCAGAACTCAGCTAGAAACTCCCCCACAGCACAAACTTCTCACCCGATGGTAAGATATACGAGTAATTCGAAGAAGATTCGGAGATCTTCCTGAAATTTGGACACCACGAGAACAATTTCTCCACAATGGAGTCATTGAATGCTTTAGTTTGCGGGCAAGCGGTCTCATAGGTTGTGGGGATTGGTGGCTTTTCATCTTGGTGTGTTTTTACCTAGTGGACGTTATTGGATCAGATATTCCAGCTCCCGGAGCATTTCAGGGGGAATGTCTGCGGGAAGTTTCCTGGCAAAGTGAGCGTTTGATGCGGCAAGTCGGGGGATGTCGTCCACGGTCAAGACTTTCGGGTGATTGCCACCCGAAGTCCAATCCATGTACCGCAAGGGATCTTGGCTCAATCGCAAGTTCGGGGCATTGGCCAGTACCGTATGAAAATACGATTCTTCAGGACACCGAACCTTGCGGTAATGGGCAATCAATTTGGTGTTGTGGGAGTATGATTCAAGGATCACCTCTGCGGCTCGTCCGTTGGCGCAAAACCACGCTTCGCCTGCGAAACAATGGAACGTTGGGGAAAATGGAATCCTACCGCTGGTAAACAGAGGATGTTCCAATTGGAAGGTTCGGATTCCAGGTTGCAGTCGCCTCGTAATCCACGGAACGGTAACCGGGATGCTGCAATATCGACGGTGGCACCCACGTGGCCAAGCCGATCCTTTATGCCCCTCCAAGCGCCATTCGGACGGTGAATGCGGCGGAGCCCTGCGTTGCACCAAAATGTGTTCCATATGCGCATCAAACTTGCTGGATTGCAATTCATTCAGAATTCGATTGGCCGGTTTGATAGGATAATCCGCGCCGCTGAGATAAACAAACCAATCCGGCGGATGGTCTCCAGAATACAACAGTCGCAATGCCCTTACGGCCGCCTCGATACAACTAAAATCCGCCCATTTCGTATCCACATGGGGCCGGACCACCCGCACATTCGTTGGAAGACCTTCAATGAACCGGGGATTCTGCCCGAAATCGTGGTGGCAAGCAATCGGCGGATGGTCGAACATCCGATTGAGCGTCTGGATGAGGCGTTGCGATTGCTCCAGCGGGCTGCAAGGATTAATTAAGATGACGAAACCTATGGGTGGCATGGAAGAGAGGGGATTTTGAATTTTAAATTTTGAATTTTAAATATTAGATGAAAAGAGAAAGCAATGCCGCTGCGGCTTTCTTCCACCAATCCAACATTCAAAATCCAGCATCCAAAATTCAGCTCTGCGCAGGATGGGATCGACTTGCTACTTGCGCAATTTGAGGCGATTAAGCCGCCTTATGACCGCTGCCTCCACGCAATATCGGAATGCATAAAAATAACCCATCCGCTCCGCAATCAGCCGCAGTCGATCCTGCGCGAATGGAAAATCATGCGTATGCGAACAGAGACCTCCACCCTCAAACTCCGCGACTTCTTGCGGAAAATGCAATTTACTGATTCGGGAACTGCCGAAGCACCTGAGGTTGAACGCCCAGTCGGCCATGACCGGGTAGCGCAACTCGTATTGGCCCAGCATGTCGAAAATACTGCGCTCATAGAAAATCCCCTGATGGCAGATATTTTCGTGGCAGATCCTTATTTTTGAATAGCGTCCGGCGGTGAAAGGCTGGCCGGTTTGCAGGTCGCGGACATCGCCATATATGAAACGTGGATGGGGTGATGGGCTCTGCTCAATAAAATCCGCAATCCTTCGCAGAATCCCCGGCAACAGGCGATCGCCCGCGCCAAGAAACAGCAAAAACCGACCCTGGCTCAGGCCAATCCCTTTGTTCATGGCTTCATAGACACCGGAATCCTCTTCGGAGATCCAGTGAAATCTGGAGCCACTCCGGCTGCCCAGCCATTCGCGGGTGCCATCGGACGATCCTCCGTCAATGACCCAATACTCATACAGGCCACTCGCCTGCCCCATCACGGAGGCAACCGTGTCGCCCAGCTTGGCGCAGGCATTAAAGCTGGGTGTAATGATTGAAAACAGGGGCGGCATATGGCTCGATACAGAAGGGGCGGCAGAATAGAGTGACCAACCGGATTCTATCAAGAACGCACTTGGCTATGTGTGGTAGTCGCCATAGTTGAAATACTTCACCAGTCATTGTTTCGCCGTCGTTGAATCCATCATTCCAACCAAAAATTTGCCTCTTCTTGAATTCGGGTGGGTATGTTAGTAGAGAAATTCAAGTTATATAATCGGGAGTCTGTTCTGGCGAACGGGGAGCTATCATGGTTGCTTCGCGAGAATGGGCCCCCTGCCAGCTCGTCGGAGCGAAGAAACCATGATGGCGCGGTGGTTGTGGGACGGGCTGCTTTCACGAGCAAGTGTGAGTTTAGACCGCCGGGTCCAGTTTACCGAGGAAGAACAGCACCCGCACACGCAACGTGCGGAAAGTGCGCAGGCCGCGGGCATTGGCGATCACCCGCGCCACGAGCGAGTTCATGCACTCCGAGGCGGCGTAGGTGATCCGGTGTTTCAGATAGTTGGGCAAACCCCAGAGACGGTTTGCAAGCATGTCGGCGACTTTCCTTAGAGGTTCGAGTTTCGCGCGCTTGTCAGCACGGTGCCAGTCCTTGAAGAACCTCTCCGCCGGTGCCTGATAGACATAGTCCTAGAAGGCTGCGAATGCTTCCTTGAACCGCCATGCCTAGCTGGTCTGCAGATTGGCGCTGTAAAGTTGCTGAAACGAAGGATCGCACCGCAGGTCTGGGAAGTTCCTCAGCCAAAGGTATTTGCTCTTCTTAAGGGTATCGTCGCCGGCCCTCACCAATTCCCGGAGATCCTCTTTGAGCACATCATCCACCGCCTTGTTCAGGTGGGCGCTCATATGGAATTTCTCATGCACGATGTCAGCATTGGGCAACAGTTCGGTTGCGGCAATCTCAAAGGCCGCCCACATGTCCATCGCCACGGCCTCAACTCCAGTGCGTTGCTATGGTGATATAGCTTCATTGTGCCTACCATCAATTTGGATCTTTCGGTAAAAAGAATATCTTTTAACCTGTGCTTCGTTCAGATATTTATCCAAAGGAACCCAAAAATCGGGGAGATAAAGTGGATGGGGCCCATCGTTCTTATAATAGTCTGCAATAATACCTATATTTCTAAGACGAGATGCACGATTCTGTTCGTATTGATCAAATCTTCGGACATGACGAAACTGAAGCCCTATAAATCCAATACAGATGCCAAGTATGAAATATTGCTTTGATGTTTGACTTCTTAAACTAATAATCTCAGCCCATAGAACAACTGACAATGGAATAAGAAAAAGCACGTAGTAGAGGTATCTTCCTGCCGTGGCACTCTCAATTGGAAAATTCGCCCTTCCATAACACGTCAAGAATACAATTCCTGAGACTCCACAAATCATTGCAATCACAGCGCATATTTTTTTTGACAATGAACAACGATTATGTATTCTGCGTGCAATTAATATTGCTATAGGCACAACTGTTAGGACAGCGTATGTGATGATACCCAACCACGGCATCTTAAACGATAGTTTGTACAGAAATCCAAAACCATTTTGAATCATTACTCCAAAGTAATTCCAAAATTCAATTGTCCACGGACCGGCTGGTACTGCATGTGATGGTATTCGGCGGAAGCCGTGAAACCACAGAACCAACCCGATAAGATAAATTATGGCAATTACAGTAGATTCAATCGTCGTCTTCGTAATAAGTTTCTTGTGAATTTCAAGCGAAATCAACACCTCTGATGTGAGCCAAATCGCCAATGCAAATGCTGAAAAGGCGAGTCCTTGACCGGTGGAGTATAAGCTCAATAAAAGAAACAACACACCGAGGACCTTTGACCAAAATGATTTTCCAGCAAAGAGCAACCATACTGCGATGGTTCCGAAAAGGATCACGAAATGCCAAATCGACCCTATTCCCCATTGGTGGACTTCACCGACCTTGGGCGAAAGCAGACATGTACTCAACAATATAATGGCCCATGTTGGCACATTCTCACAGGCCCATTTCAGAAATGAGATAAAGATTAGGATGGTTAGACCAAAAATAAGAAAGTTGGAAATAATAGTGAATTGAATATCCCATCCATCTAGCCGAAACAGAAGTGCAATCATAGCTTTGGTGGGAACTGTCCGATGCTCATTCAGAAAATCAAGAACCCATGTGGGAGAGTCGTTGGGAAAGAACGTCCAATCATCCCAAAATGGGAGATCAACCGCGGTCGAGGCAACCTTGTAAAGGTGGTAAAGAAAAATGGCTAGCAATATAACGATGCTAAAAGCACTGAATATTGTCTCCCAATGAATAAATTGCTTTTGATTTATGTTGGGTGTTGAATTCATTGTAGCAATTAGCAAATATTTAGGGAAGTTCCAGCCTCTATAAATAAGAAAGACTGCGACGAGAACCAGCGGTTGATTGCATCACGTTAGACGGCGAGCAACTGCAAAAAGAGACGTGCCGGAACTAAGACGTCCAGACAGGGCGCGATTGTGTTCCCATGCATACATAGCACGCATCAACCGTGGAAGCGGCCATGGCGGAAGTTGGAGATAATCCGCATAGCTGCGTGGTTGGCGAGTCGCTTTCTTCTTTCGCATCCGGCGCAAGATTGGAATCATCCAGCTCCCCCACCAGAAAATGTTCTCCAGCGTGAAGCCAGTATTGTCAAACGCTGCTCGCAACGACTCAGGCAGATAGCGGCGGCGATGACCCTGGATGACATCATACTCTGAAAAAAGCTCCGGCAGGGCGGGTACGCTGACAATGAGCAAAGCACCTGGGCAGGCTAGTGGCGCCAGCCGATTTATGGTCCCACGGTCATCGTCCAGATGCTCGATGACATCCAACAGCAGCAAGCCCGAATAAAGCTCACGAGCGGCGGGCGGTGATTGGTTCAAATCTGCTTCGATAAGCCGACGATCCGGTCGATCAATCAATTCGAGAATCTGTCTCGAAATATCTAGACCAGTGACGTGGAACCCTGCATTCTCTAGAGTTTGGAGATTCACGCCCCAGCCGCACCCAATATCAAGTATGGACGCAGGAGGGTGGATTCCATTTGCCTTGAGAAGAGCAAGAGCGAGATGTGCACGAGCAATCCACCAAGGATGCTTGCGTACGCGAGCGAGAGTTTCCACTAACATGGTTTCAGGCATGTTTTCGTCAGCGCAACCCTTTGACCAAATGGTAATCATACTTGTTTAAAGCTGGTGTCCTCAAGCCCAAGAGTTGTGCGGATGATCCAGCGGGGCCGCTGTTTTACTTCGTTGTAAATGCGTCCGATGAATTCCCCGATGACTCCAAGGATTAGAAACTGGATTCCACCTATGAACAATAGCAGACAGACCATTGAGGTCCATCCCGGCACCTCAGATGGGTAATGGCTGAACAGTTGGAAATTGAAAATTCTCCACAGTAATATAAACATCATACCTCCCAATGACAGCGCCAGGATCACGAACCCGAGATACGTCGCTAGCCGCAGAGGAAATGCCGAAAATGCAAACATGCCGTCCATGGCCAGTCGCAGCAGCTTGCGGAATGGATACTTGGTCTCACCAGCGGATCGAGACGCACGGCTGTATTCGATCCCGGTCTGACGAAATCCGCTCCAAGCACGTAAGCCACGGACAAAGACATTGCGTTCAGGCATGGTACGCATCACCGCGACCACTCGTTGACGCATGAGACAGAAATCGCCAGAGTCCAGCGGAATCTCGACCTCGGCAATGAATTTGAGCAGACGGTAAAACGAGGCATAGCAGAAGCGCTTGAAGATGTTTTCCTTGCGTTGACGACGTATAGCGTAAACGACATCGTAACCCTCTCTGAGTCTGTCTAGACAGGTTGCTAGAAATTCCGGCGGATCCTGCAAGTCAGCATCCATGACAGCCACATAGTCGCCAGTAGCATGGGACAAGCCCGCACACACTGCGATCTGATGACCGAAATTGCGGGAAAAGGAAATCACCTTGAAACGTGCATCTGCCATATTCATTGCCGACAATTGATCGAACGTGTCATCGAGGGAGCCGTCGTCTACCAAGATGACTTCCCACGACAAATTCAAATCGGGCAGACTTGTCAACAATCTTTCCTTGAGAAACGGGAGACTCTTCCCTTCGTTGTAACAAGGAATGACGAGACTTAATCCAACCTTGACGGCTGCGACATTTGGTTTGGTCAAAGTTTGCATTGGCGGCAATGGGCCAGAATTGATAAGCGGCTTGGGCGGCCGCGGGTTTCTTTGTTAAAGCGTTAGAATAAAGTGCCGTTTAATCAACCAACGCTACGAAGCTGAATACAGGGATAAAGGCCCCGACACAAGTCGGGATTGAGGATTTTAAGGGGATTTATCAGGTTCGGATCCGCACGATGTTGCGGCAGTGAATCTTTAGAATCATCGCGCAGGAGATCACGGATTGTATGGTGAGAGTCACCTGCCGGTCGACGGGGTTTTCCGGCGAGAGGGAACGGAGTCCGTGACGATTACATCGAGTTCAGTCAAGGAACCCATTGCAGAATGACGGTCCCAAAGCTGCAGGAGGGACGACAGGAGGTACAAGGTGTGGCTCAACACCTACGCAGGAATTCGGCGCATAAAAAGGACCTTTGAAGAGACTCTGGAGGGCCTGCCCCACGGAGCCTTCAGTTCCGGTGTAGCCAAGATGACTGGGACTGGCAAGGGTATGGTCGCCAAGTCACGGAAGGATTACAGCAACGAGTTGCTCACGGCGTTCCACATGCAGGGCCTAACCGGCTATCGACTGCTAAGCCGGGGGCAAACGGCTAATGAGCCGGCATCCCGAAAATCCGGCCTATGATGCAAGCGAATCGTACGGCGATGCGAGTTGACTGTTGCTGAAAGTGATGACATGAACAGCGGCGATATCAGACGATAGGACGCAGGGTGGAACTCATGCGTTTTGAGGCCGCCTTAGCTGGTAGCACCCGGTTCCGAATCCTGGCTTTAGCACATCGGTGAAAGCATCCCCGAAAATGTAGCGGCGCTCCACGATTTCAAAGGGTGCGAACAATTGCTCCAGAAATGCCTCGCAAAACGCGCGGTGGGCGTTGAAGTAAATCCGGTTCACGTCGTCCACGGGCACGGAGAGGTAAAGGTCGCCGCCGGGTTGGACCACGCGCTTCAATTCCTCCACGGCCTTGGCTGTTCCATCCGGGTCCAGCGGGTCGCCGTAACGGCCGAGACCGATGTGCTCCACCACACACAGGCTGGAAACGGAGGGTTGGCTGCCATCGGCATAGGGCAGGGCCAGAATGCTGCCCTCCTTGAAGGTCAATGTATCCAAGACCACAGGCAACGGTCGCAGATCGACCATGGTTGTCGGCACCACCTTGGATAGAAGTGATACGAACTTGTGGTGTGATCCGACGTCCACATGCCGACTCGGCCTGGCCTGAACAATTTTCTCAAACGCCCAGGCGTCCTGATAATAGTAGCTTGGATCGACCGGCGTGGTGTCCGTCGCATCGTCCAGGCACGGATAGAAAAATTCAGGCGCGGGAAGTTCACCGTCGGCGGCCAAGTCACAGTATTGCCGGTATTCACCCCAGAAGCGCCAGCGATCCTTCCAGCGGTGCCAATGGTTGCGCAGTCCGAGGTGCGGTGGCCAGACAGTAAAATATAACCGGTTCCAGAAGTGTGACGGAGTCATGATGTTGGAAAAGATTCCCTGCGGGATGAAGATCCGTCCACGGATGTTGCGGAATTCTTCTGCATCTGCCGCCGCTTGGCCAGCCATCCTGTCCAGCACTGCTGCTCCACAAAGATGGTGTTCACAAACGTGTCGGCATAAACCGCATAGTGCTTGGAAATCATGAAGTCGATGATCTCGGTCATTTTCCGGTCATCCACATTGGTCAGGGTTTCGATGCAAAACGCCTCTGGACGGTAGGTGCCAAAATCGAATGTTTCAAGAATTGCCATGTCCATGCCCTCGGTGTCGAGTGAGATCAAATTGGGGCAAGCGGAAGAATGACGGGCAATGACGGAGTTGATCGACTGAACCTCGACCTGCAACTCCTGCCGGAGAATTCGCCCGGCACGCAATTGTTCCTGTTTCACGGATTCGGAAAACGTGTTCATTGTGGGGTCGTCGAACATATAAAACTTGAGGTCCCTGGTGGCACCCGCCGCGATGCCGATGTTGAGGCAGATATCGTGAGGCCGCGCGACTTTGATGTTCTTGCAAAGCTGGGGATCCGGTTCGACACAAACACCACGGGCGCCTTCCCTATAGAACAAATAGCTGTTGCTGAGATGGGTGGGATGGTGGGCACCAATATCCAGATAGGTGGGATGCGGGATGTCCAAAAGACCGAACAAGAAATGCAGAATGCGATCTTCGCCACATTGCGCATAGGTGACTTGATAATCCTCACGGCGGAGTGCCGCCTTCATCCTCCTAAGCAATCGGATTCCTTTCATGATGATAAACTCCATGGTAGCACGGGGGCTAACAACCCCGGACGCTTAGCTGCCCACAATGGCGAATCACTCAGTCCGCCTTGAATATTGAGAAAAAATTGTGGCGCGCTCTTCCCGGGCTCGAATAACCACTGCCGGTGATGCAACCCACCGATCAGCTCGAGCCGATAGACTCCCTCGTTGAGCAAGCGGGCCGGGATCCGGCCACGGAGGGTAAAGCGCCCGCGTTCGATGATCGGCCAGTCCTCGGGAGCGGAGTCTGTCTGATAGGACCAATACAACAATCCCCCCCCCTCCGAATAGATGGCGTAGCCGATGGTGAGCGCCGGATCCAATGTGGCGGCCTCCGCCTCGATGTATACCCACATGTCGCCATCATTGGACACCGGCATGGCCAACGCGGTTCCATTTTGATCACCCAGATAGATGCGGCGAGGTGCAAACCAAGAATTGTCGAACTGGCCATCCTTTCTGGTCCATTGGGACCGTGCGGCAATATCCGCATCTTCACTGCCAAACAGATAATCGCGGATCACATTCCGCAAATCAGGACTATCCGTCTTGAGGCGGCCGCTTTCCAGCAGCAGCACGCGGGAGCAAAGCTGCTCAATGGCATTCATCTGGTGACTCACAAACAGCACCGTGCGACCACCGGAGGACACCTCGCCCATCTTGCCCAGACATTTCTTCTGAAATGCGGCATCGCCGACAGCCAGCACCTCGTCCACAACCAGAATATCTGGCTCCAGATGCGCGGCCACGGCAAAAGCCAGCCGCATATACATGCCGCTGGAATAGCGCTTGACCGGAGTGTCCAGAAATTTTTCCACCTCGGCAAAGTCCACAATCTCGTCGAACTTCCTTTTGATCTCCAAACGGCCCATACCCAGGATGGCACCGTTGAAATAAATATTCTCGCGTCCGGTCAACTCGGGGTGAAAGCCGGTTCCGACTTCCAGCAGGCTGGCGACGCGACCGTCCAGTTCCATGCGACCCGTGCTGGGTTGGGTGATACGACTGAGAAGCTTGAGCAAGGTGGACTTGCCCGCGCCATTGCGACCGATGATGCCGACTGCTTCGCCCTGATTGATCTCAAAGCCGACATCCCGGAGCGCCCAGAACTCCTCGGTGGATTTTGAATTTTGAATTTTGAAATTTGAAATTTGAAAAATGGCTTTTACCTTGTCCGACAGCACATCACGGAGGGCCTTGTAGCGGCGGCCCTGCTGCTGGTGCCGTAGCAGGTATTTCTTGCCGAGGTTTTCGACGCGGATGACAGGAGAAGACATTGAAATTTTGAATTTTGAATGTTGGATTTTGAATTGAAGAAGGATGTGGCTGCGTCGCTATATCACGTCAGCAAACGCGCGTTCGGTCTTGCGGAAATACCAGATGCCGCCTGCGGCAATCAGGAACACGAGGCACAGGGAGATCGCGAAGCCGCCCCAGTGGAAAAAGACGGCTTTGCCGGTGATGGCCCAACGGAAGCCGTCGATGACGCCGACCATCGGGTTGATGGAATAGAGAAGCCGCCATTTCTCAGGGATCACACTGCTACTGAAACCAACCGGTGATATGTAGAGTCCGAACTGGACGATGAAGGGAATCACGTAGCGGAAATCGCGATACTCGACGTTGAGGGCCGCCAGCCAGACGCCTGCGCCGAACGCCGTCAGAAAGGTGATGCCAGTGAGCGGAAGGATGAGCAGAAGCTGCCACGATGGCGTGATGCCATACCAGATCATCATGACTGCAAGGATGAAGAGGGAGATCAGGAAATCCGTGAAAGCGACGATGATGGCGCTGGCCGGCACGACAAGGCGCGGAAAATAAATTTTGGAGATCATGTTCGCGTTGCTGACCAGGCTGTTGCTGGCTTCGGACAACGCGGTGGCGAAAAACTGCCAGGGCAGCATGGCCGAGAAAACCAGAATCGGATAGGGCACTCCCTCGGACGGCATTTTGGCGAGTCTGCTGAAGACCACCACGAAGACGATCGTGGTGAGAAGCGGGCGAAGCACCGCCCACAGCACGCCGATGACCGTCTGCTTGTATCGTACAAGGATGTCACGCCACGCGAGGAACAGGAACAGTTCCCTGTATTTCCACAGGTCCGCCCAGTAGTGGAGTTCGGACTTCCCGGCTTCAATGACTAATTTGCTCAATGTGTGTTAGTAGTGATGATTTGAATCCCTCCTTGGCAAGTCGGTCCATGCAACGCTGCAGGGCATCACGCCACGACGGGATTGTTAAATCAAAGTGGCGGACGGTCTCGCTGCAATCCAGTACGCTCCACCGCGGTCTTGCGGCGGGCAACGGATATTCTGCAGTCGTAATCGGTCGCAACCGCGGACGGGCATATCCGCTGCGGGCGGCAATTTCAAAAACCGCATTCGCGAAATCGAACCATGTTGTCACTCCCGCGTTGCAGAAATGATAGATACCCGGCGTAAAGGAATGCCCTTCCAGCAACCCGGCGGCGATCTTGAGCAGCGCAGCGGCGAGATCCAAGGCATAGGTGGGACACCCGTGCTGGTCACTGACGATAGCCAATTCTTCGCGTGAGCCGCCGAGTCGCAGCATGCTCTTCACAAAGTTGTTACCCCACGGGCTGAAGACCCAGCTTGTCCGGAAGATATAGGAATCGGGGTGGGCGGCCTGCACGGCCCATTCACCGGCGAGTTTGCTGCGCCCGTATGCATTCAAGGGAGCTGTCGGATCCGTAGGGCTCCACGGAACCTCACCCGTGCCGGAAAAAACATAGTCGGTGGAGACATGCAGCAAGGGAATACGGGCACCCGCGCAGGCCAGCGCCAACTGGTGAGGCCCCACGGCATTGCAGAGAAAAGCCATGACTTCGTGGGACTCGGCGGCGTCCACCGCCGTGAAAGCCGCCGCATTGATGACCAATGCCGGGCGGTATTGGTCGAACATTCGCTTCACCTCATCCGCATTCGCGATGTCCGCCGAGGATCGATCCAGAACCGTCACTCTAGCCCCGGTGGAATGGGATCGACCCGTCTCAGCCAAAGCACGGCCAAGTTGCCCCCCACCGCCAAATACGAGGATTACCGGTAGGGGGTCGCGTGCCGCATTCATCCGGGTCATTTCTCAAGACAGAGGGGTTCCACCGCAGTTGTCAGTTTGCGCGCCAAACGCAAACAAACCCGCAGGCAGATCGGATAGCCTAGGCAGTGCCGCGTCTTTTGCGGAAATGACAGGTTCTCCAGACCATTGCCAATTGATCCCTAGATCCGGATCATTCCAAAAAATCCCCGAGTCGGACTCAGGTGCATAGTAGGCGGTCACTTTATAGAACACCTCGGTGTCAGGCTCGAGTGTGACGAACCCATGGGCGAATCCCTCGGGGATCAGCAGTTGATGTCCGCTTTCCGCCGAAAGCTCTACTGCAACATGCCGGCCGAAGTCCGGCGACCCGCTGCGAATGTCCACAGCCACGTCCAGAATCCGTCCTCGCAGCACCCGGATCAGCTTTGCCTGCGCGTGGGGCGGCTTCTGGAAATGCAGTCCCCGCAATGTGCCAACCGCAGCCGAAAGCGAATGGTTGTCCTGCACGAAACGCTTGAAAAAACCCGCCTCGGCGAGGGCACTCTCACGGAAAGTCTCGGCAAAAAATCCCCGATGATCGGCAAACTTCTTCGGCTCAATCCGCAACAATCCCGCAATCTTGAGAGGTTGGACATTCATACCCGGTCGTCTCCTGCCTCCTATTGATCTGCCACTGCGGCTTCGGCAAGCGTCTGGCGAGTGCGCAATACATAGGGTATCCTGCTCCTCATCGCATAAGCTGGAAGCGGGAGGTTGTTCTCTAACATGCGGACCATGCCATATCCCATAAAAAAGCTAGCGGAAGCCATCGTGAAGGAGCCAAAGACGAAAACAAAATAGAGCGGCCCTGCAACCAACGGGATGCCAATGAACAAGGCGAGCGGAAACCACTCGGTGTTCCTGCAGCGTTGAATTTGGCGATGGGCGTGAACGGCGAGCCGGATTTGGGCGAGCAGCATGCATATCAGACCAATATAGCCGATGGTGCGAATGGTTGACACCGGGCCGCTGTGGTAATCGCCGCTCTTAAGGATTGAGTCGCGATGCGCGTCAAAGCCCGAGATTCCGACACGAGTCCCCTTGCGCTCGTTCATTTGTGCGGTAAGCTCCGATGCTTTGAAGCCGAGCCCATCGCCCACCCACTTGTTCTCAATCCAGCGGGGACTCGTGAGCACCTCGCGCCAGATTTCAAAACGCCAATTGTTGGAGTTCTCCGCATCCCTCCGGTAGCGCTCTTCCCAAGTGCCCGGGAGAAACGTCAGCGAGCGTTGCATATTGGGTGGAAGAGGGGTGATCACATTGACGGCCGCGAGCAGGGCCAAGCCGAAAATTAAGCCGAAGATTGAGAAGGTGCCCCCTGAAATCCCACTGCGATAGATAATTCCCATAAAGAAAACACCTCCCACATAAAGGACATTGTTTCTGAATCCACTCATCATGGCTGCACCAATGGCGAGCAGGATGAGCCCCATCCCTAGCGGCCTCAAACAGGCGCGAAGCGGTGAGATATAGGCTGAAATCCAAAGCGCCAAATTAGTCCCCAATGCACCCAAATAGCCGATGCGCGTGGCACCTCCGGTATCGACGGCCTTGCCATACCCCTCGGAACCGGACTGTTCACTAGGAGTGGCGGAGACTCCTGTTATGTAGCCAATGGCAGGGACGAAACCACCCAAAACCGACAACGACAGATTCGTGAGACCTCCCAGAATCGACAAGCGCAGCACCCATCTCAGATCGCTGACAGGAACCTTCAAGCCTGCGAGAAGGAGTCCGCTGGCCAAACAGATTGCATAAATGACGTAAGGCTTTCCGCCCACCGACTCGCCTCCGAATAAGTTCATCCCGACGGGATTGCGCAGATACACCTGTGCGACGCACAGAGTCAGAGCCACGCCCCAGAATTCCAATTCTCTCCATGCCAGCCCGAAGGGAAGCTTCCGCATCAGAAAGAGGGGCATGCAAAACCCGAGAACAAGCAACTGACCCAACAGGCCGCTGTCCGGCCGACCGGGGATGTTTAACCGAATGCCCAAGGCGGCCATGAAAGGAATTAACAGCCAGATCTTTCGGCCGAGAGAGATGCAGGTGATGACGACCGCGCACCCAATCACCCAGACGACGGTTTCAAACTGGGCGGTGGCAGCGGAAATGCCAAGATAAAGCGCCACAAACGTCGCCAAAATGCCGATGATGATGAATTGGATTTTTTTTGAGTCCATGAAGAAGGGATGTCTAAAAGTCTAAAAGTCTAAAGTCAGAAAGCCGGGGAAGAGATTTTTTGATTTTGGATTATGGATTTCGAATTTTGAATTGAGAAGAAAGCTTTGCGCTGCTTGAGTGGCTGATCTATTTCATCCAACATCCAACATCCAACATCCAACATTCAACATTCAACATTCAACATTCCGAGCTATGCCGGGCAAGCCGACCGACGCTACAATTCCTGAGTTTTCAATTTACCAAAGCCTCGACAGAATCGTAACAGCTTGTCACCAAATAGTGAGGCTGCGACGAACAACATACCTATCATGCTGCATGGATAGGTGATTGACAGGTAGCTCGGCTGATACTCAAGCTTGATCTTACCATCCGAAATCTCTCTCAATTGGGGGATCGTCGAAAAACAGGTTCCTTGCTTCTCAAGGTTGACCTTGGAATCCCCATTTCTTACAAACCAGCCAGGGTAGTAGGTGTCGGTCCTCACGAGTGTTTCTTCATGCGGCAAAGACGATGCATCGAGAGTCAAGCGGTTGTATGATTCCTCGGAGACTCTCACAGAGGCCGGATTGCCAGTCGATAAAATACGAAACCGAGCCAGATCGCTTTGTTTTCTGAAGGACGGCACCTGACCGGCTTCGCCGGTGGGATCAACAACATAATCGGCACGCCAGCCATCCAGAATATGTGCGGCATCATGAGGATAGTTATAGAGACTACACGGTTGCATGGCAGAATACCCTTGCACGACATGCACGCCATACATTGCCGCAGTGGCAAAGGGAAAAATGGCATCTCCCGCCTTCATGGCTGACTCATCCAGCCTCAATCCACCTTTAAGCCGTTCCTCCGCTTCATGTTGTGCCGGACCTCCTGCCACCAACTGGTGCCAAAGCGACATCGATTGTGACGGCCGAAACCGAAAATGGAAGTTTAGAACAGGCAAAGCACCCACCAAAAAAGCAAGAACCAAGCTTGTTTGGACATGCTTATCATCCTTCCTTGTCAATGCGAAGGCAAACAAGAGAAGCGCCACAAGTGTGGTTGCCGTCTCAGGATTGAGGAGTGACACTTCTTGAGGAAAACCATCTATCTGGTGTTTCCGAAGAATTGGCGAACTCGTCGGCTTAGCGGATCTCTTCCTGTCGACCTCAATCACCATTTTCTCGACCTTCACTTTGAAAATCGGATACACCCACCACGTCAAAGCACTGGTGCCTATACTTGTGACAAACACCACCCCAATGATTAACCTCACGAGCCATGCTTGCGGTTGCACTCTCCTGTCAATGATCGCCTGGGTTGTCAACGCGGCCAAGACGACCAGACCCATTCCGGCCAGTGGCGAACAACGGCTATAGAGATAGGCCACCAAGGGGGTTGAAACAACGCATAGATAAATGGCAATCAAGAAGAGCGATTGACAAACCGCCATGCCGATAGCGCCCTTCTCCCTGCGCAATGCCCAAACTCCCCACAAGGCAAGACAGGAGCATCCTATGCCGCAAAACAACTGAAAAGACATGCCGTTCATTTTAGTCATACCCCCTATATCAAGCGTCTTGAATGTTCCGCACATCCAAGGATAATAGGAGCTAAGCGAGAGGGGAAGTGCAAGAAGGCGGTCGAAAGTCCCACTTGACATGATGTTGCGTTCGCTATGCAGGAAGAACTCGATCTGGTTGGCCAGCACGGGAGATGCAAGGAGTGCACCCATAAGACCCGAAAAAGCGGTGACAAGAAATGCACGCTGGAACTGACGGGGTGCCTTAACCAACGCCGCCCCCAAGAAGGAAATCGCGAAAAGAGGCAAATACATGTGGGATTGGAGATTCCCTGCATAAAAAACCAACCCACAGAGCAGTCCACCAAGTCCCATGTTGAACCACATCTCTCGCTGCATGGATCTCATCCACACCACCCACAGAAACGGAAAATACAAAAACGACCCCTGAATCCAGGGATGCCCCCAATACATTGTGAACCATCCCGCATACTGATAGGTGATCGCCAATATGCCTGCCACAACACCGTTGACCTTGAATGCCCGCAGCAATAGGAACATTCCAAGACCTGTGAGAATGCCGCGGAGTATCAAGTTCCAATTGTATGCAACCTCGAACGGCAGAACCGCGTAACACAACAACCTCACAGGATCAGTTCCATTCACGTGAGCGTCCGCCAACAAGGGGCGCCCCCCGTAGGTATAGGGATCCCACCACGGGATTTCTCCTGCATGATAGGCCTGATAGATCGCGTATTGTAGCGGAAGATCATAAGTGAATTGATCGATGATATAGTGGTTGTCCGGAATCCCGTCTGCTCTCGGGTCCATGTATCTGAAATTCTTGAACAAATCGGGCCCAATATCCAGCGGCGCGAGCATGCGGTCGCCCCACATCGCGCTGCCATAAATGACTGCCGAAATGGCCACACTTGCCAGAAGAAACCAGCTAATGGACTTTAATTGATTCATCTGGATTACATTGCCTTACCTACAGCAATCAGGCTCTGGCCGATGGGGGGTCTCATCAGGCGACTCTCCAAGGCATGCACCATCGGAAAAATCCTGCGATCAAACAGCCTGACATGCTCGATGTCGAAGGTCATGTTCTGCATGACCTTGAAGCGCAGCCACCAAGCAAAGTAACCGACAAAATTGAAGTAATGGAGCGAGACGATTTCAAAGCCGGCAAGCGTCAGTTTATCACGGAGATCGGCACGGGTGTATCTTCTGAAATGCCCGAAATGTGCGTCAAGTTTTGAGAATAATTCCGGGCGCGCTGGCACTAGAAGGCACAGATGCCCGCTGGATCGGCGCAGGATGTGCCTCATTCTTGTGAGCTCGCCTTGATCGTCCTCGATATGCTCAAGCACATTCACCATCACGGCCGCATCGAAGAATTCGCCATCAGGCAAATCCTGGCTTGTTCCGCCAATAAAACGAACGGCAGGCAACCGCGTTCTGAATCCATCCTGGAATCTTGGATCGGGCTCAAGAGCGACAAGTTCCTCCACGCCTGAAAGATGCAGGATTGCCTCACTGGTCTGACCGATTCCAGCGCCGACCTCCAGGATGCGGCCACTCAAGTGGGACTTGAATTCGTTGATGATTGCATTCCGGTAGTTGACGGCCTCAGCTAGAGCTTCAAATTCAAAATCCTCCGTATCAGCTATGGCATTTGGCGCGCTCATGATTCCTAACGGAAGATGTTGTATTTGAGAATGCACCAGACTGCACGCATTCCGTCCTTCCAGCCGATCTTCTTGCCCTCTTCGTAGGTTCGACCATAATAGGAGATGGACACCTCATAAAGGGGCACTCGGAGTTTGGCGACTTTCGCGGTGATTTCCGGTTCAAAGCCGAAGCGGTTTTCCTGAATGGTGATTTGTTGCAGAATCTCGCGGCGGAAGACCTTGTAGCAGGTCTCCATGTCAGTGAGGTTGAGGTTGGTGAACATGTTGGACAACAGCGTGAGAAACCGGTTGCCGACGCAGTGCCAGTAGTAGAGCACCCGGTGCATGCCGGAGCCGAGGAAACGGGAGCCAAAAACGACATCCGCCCGTCCGGTGAGAATTGGCATCAGCAGTTTGGGGTATTCGTCAGGATCGTATTCAAGATCGGCGTCCTGAATGATCACGATGGCGGAATTGACTTTCTCAAACCCCGTGCGCAAGGCGGCACCCTTGCCTTGGTTGATCTCGTGAGTGAAAATACGGATGCGCGGGTCGGTCTTGGCGATCTCCTGCATGCGTAGCCAGGTGCCGTCCGTTGAGCAATCGTTGACCATGACCAATTCCCCGACTTCAGGCCGGGCCAAGACACGTTCGATGATGAGGTGAATGGTCTTTTCCTCGTTGTAAACAGGCATGACAACCCCGAGACAGCCGGCTGGTATTTCAACGGGGTTCATAACGGGAAACTGAAAGCAGGGATGCTGGGAGCATCATGCCAGAATATCGGCATTATGGTTGCGGAAAGAGGCCGGTGTTGGAGTAGGACGGTCTGGAAGTCGAAGGTCGAAGGTCGGAAAGTCAACATTGCTCCGCTTCGCGGTGCCATGCCAGTTAGGGCTGCGCCGATTTCTTCCAAGCTCAGCCATTCGTTCTGCTCATGGCTCTCCATTCCCCCACGTCTCAAGTTCGCCAGGACCCCAAACACCCCAGGCCTTGATTAGCCTGGCCAGTTCATCGGTGCGCTGCACGGCAGCCTCCGCATTGAGGTGATAGTAGGTATCGCTAAACTGACTACGGTCGGTACATACACCCATACGTGGATCTCTCAAGACCGGCATGATGGCGGCAATTTCCTTGAGGAGCGAGAGATTGGTTTTCCGGATTACCGCGGCGTCTCCAGGTTCACGCAAGCTCCAGGCCAAGCAATAGGCTACACGTGCTCCTCTCTGCTGACACTGTTTATGGACCCACTGCAAGAGTTTCTTATTGTCTTCGGAAAGATGGCTGCTGTAGAAACTGCTTGAGAGATACTCCCTGGGCCGGTAGGAGGAGCTCACCCAACCGCTAGCATCCATTTTACTGAGGGAGTCCAGCGGCACGGCTTTACTAAAATGCAATACATCCGGGAGCAACATGACCGACTTCCAACCAGTGTTACATCTCAATGCCACCCCAAAATAGGGAGCCATGGGAGTCTCCCATGGCATATAGGCCCACTCGGGATGCCCAAGCGTATACCCGAGCTTACATGCACATGGCAGCATTTCATAGGGTTCCGCTAGAACTTGGGGCTCAACGCCAATAATGAGGGTATCACCTTGAATAATCTCCCCGAGTCCAGATTGGATTAGCAGTGACGCTCCATACCCGGCGAGCAATCCCATGTTCACCGTGGGAATTCCGTGTTGTTGAAGGAGTCGAATTCCCATGACCGAATGAGCACAACTTGACCCACCACAGAAAACGACTTTATTGCCATATTCCTGCGTCATCTTTTGGCTCCAAGCCTGTTTGATTTTGCAAGTTCGAGATAAGCTGACGATTTCCGGCTCCACATGTGAGCAAAAAAGAATGCGCGCATATAACGAGATCGCAGCAAATGCCATGATCATCAAAGGGAATCTGTATAGTCGAAGTTTAGAACGCAAAATATATAAATCCGTTATTTCTTTCAGGTGAGAGAAAGACGATCAAGACAACCATAACAAAGAGCATGGCTGGACGTCTCAGGTAGTGATATGCTTCGCCTCTAAAAGTGAGTGAGGACCATTCAGCAAGAAAAACCAAGGCGCAGAGAACGAGGCTGAATAACGGCTTATTCTTACAACCATCAAACGTATGGCTAGCGAGCTCCAGTTTGTAAGCGGCAGGCGTAATGAGTGAATGAAGTTTTGCCAATAGGACATTGGGACGGGATTCGTAAAAGCAAAGCCATGCTAGAAATACAGCGGTCGTTGTAAGAATCCAACCTGCGAGGCGAGGGATCGGAATGCGTTTGCCCAGAAGTCGATTAATGACCAAAAACGTACCATGCATGCCACCCCAAAGGATAAACCCCCACCCGGCACCATGCCAAAGCCCGGAGATAACGAAAACCAAAGCGATGTTGGCAACCCACCACCTCACTCGACCGCCGCCCAGTGGGATGTATAGGTAGTCGCGAAACCATTGACTAAGCGTGATGTGCCAGCGCCTCCAGAATTCCGTGGCACTAGTGGCAAGATAGGGACTGGCGAAGTTCAGCGTCAGGCGAATCCCCAGGCAGCGGGCCAACCCCACCGCTATGAAACTATAACCCGCGAAATCGTAATAAATACGCAGCCCAAAAAGCAAGTTAGCAAGCCAGATTTGGTAGGCGTTGGCAACGGATGCATCGTTGAGTTGTGCTGCAAGATTATCAGCCAACGCACATTTGAAAAAGAGCCCCAGCACAACCCACCGCGTTCCCTCGTCGATATTCTCCTTGGTGAAGGCAAACCGGAAGCACTCCATCTGTGGCAGCAAATCCCGTCGCCGCTCAATGGGCCCTGCAACGATCTGCGGGAAAAAGCCGGCGAAGTTCATGTAGTCGAGGAACCGCGGCAACGGCTGTTTGAAGCCGATGGTGTCGACGACAAAAGCCACCTTTTGGAAAGTGTAGAATGAGATGCCGACGGGAATCACCAGATCGCGCAAGGCGGGAATATCCCGCCCGGCAGCGCCTTGTAACCACGTGCGGGCCGTTGCAAACTCAAGGTGGAGAACGGTATGCAGGAAAAAATCGCCGTATTTGAAGAAAAGTAGCGGAAGAAGCTGTAACGGAATCATTACGAAAAGATAACGGCGTGGAGCCCGGCCGTGAAAAATCAAAATCCATTTGAGGCCGACGTAGCTCAACACGGCGACGAGCAGGAAAATGACGAAAGTAATCCCACTGACGCTCCAAAGCAGGAAAAGTCCTAACAGAAGAAGTGCGGTTTTGTCAAACCAAACAGGCGGGTTGCGCAATAATGCCCGTAAGCCGAAGATCACCGCCAGAGCCCCTACCAGCAACTCCCAAAACCGGAGTTCGGCAAAATTCATAAGTCGGGCTGGAGTGTAGATTTGACTATGACCATAATGGAAGCAGGCGAATACGATGGGGGCTGTGGTCGATTGAAATCAGCCAAGTAATCGCACCAGCGTGGTGGGAGTTTTTGTCGAGGATCAAGTTCACGATGCGAGGAGCTCGTAAGTTTCGGCGGCGGAGATATCAGCGGCGAATTCAAGAACGGCCCGAATCGATTCCAAGGTGAGATATGGATAGTTGCGGCAAATTTCCTCCGGCGCCCGGCCCGCCGCAATCTGACGGACGACATTGGCAACCGTGACGCGAGTGCCCTTAATGCAGGGCATACCGGTCATGACTCTCGGGTCGGCGGTGATTTGGGGTGATCATTCATGCGAGGAGCTTAAGCGATGCGTGCGAAATGGCAAGCAGCATCCCAGAATCGGAGGGAATGAGGGCGGCGTGGTGGTAAGAAAGTCGGTAGGTCGGGGAAGAGATTTTGAATTTTAGATTTTGAATTGCAAAGAGGGGCTGCACGCATGTCCGTGGCTGATCTATTTCATCCAACATTGCCCCGCTTCGCGGTGCCATGCCAGTTAGGGCTACGCCGGCATTTTCCATGCTCGCTAGCGCTCGCTCCGCGTTCTCCAACTCGGGCTGCCAACTTGACCTCCCGCATGGGCGGGGTGAATGCGCGTAGAATGAAAGATAGAGGAACCACAAAGAACACAGAGAACACAAAGAAATGCGCTTTTGCGTCCCCTGTCCCCTGTCCCCTGTCCTCTGACTCACCCCAGCGTCCGCAAGTAGTCGGCATAAGGCGTTTTTCCCAAAGCCTTGATCGAGGCTTGGAGTTGGGTGGCGTCCAACCAGCCATTGCGCCAAGCGATTTCCTCGAGGCAGGCGACCTTGAAGCCTTGGTGGTGTTCGATGGTGCGGACGAATTGGGATGCCTCCAACAGCGCTTCGTGGGTTCCGGTATCGAGCCAGGTGTGGCCACGGCCGAGGAGTTCGACGTTCAAGTCGCCACGTTCGAGGTAGGCGCGGTTGACGCTGGTGATTTCGAGTTCACCGCGGGCGGACAGCTTGACGTCCTTGGCGATGGCGACGACGTCACGGTCGTAAAAGTAGAGTCCGGTGACGGCATATCTGGATTTGGGATTGGCGGGTTTTTTCTTCGATCGAGATGGCTTTGCCGTTGGCATCGAATTCGACGACACCAAAGCGCTGGGGATCGTGGACTTCTTAGCCGAAGACGGCGGCACCGCTGGTGCGCTCCGCGGCGAGTTTGAGCTTGGCCGAGAAGCCCTGGCCGTAAAAGATGTTGTCGCCGAGAACCAACGCGCAAGAGCTACCGTCGATGAATTCCTCGCCAATGAGAAAGGCCTGCGCCAACCCGTCAGGCGACGCTTGTTCTGCGTATCTGAGACGGATGCCAAAACGTGAGCCGTCCCCCAGCAGGCGCTTGTAAAGCGGCAGGTCGAGCGGCGTCGAAATGACCAGGATGTCCCGGATGCCGGCCAGCATGAGCACCGACAGCGGGTAATAGACCATCGGCTTGTCATAGACCGGCAGCAATTGCTTGCTGATGGCCATGGTGACCGGGTAGAGGTGGGTGCCAGAACCGCCGGCAAGCAGGATGCCTTTCATGATGATGGGTTAGGTTTGGCCGCAAAAAGGCGCAAGAATACGCAAAAAAATATGGAGTGTTAGCCGCAAAGAGGCGCAAGAATACGCAAAAAAAATATGGAGGGAGGATTGTTGGCCGCAAAGAGGCGCAAGAGAACGCAAAAATAGAAGATGAAGTGTTAGCCGTAAAGGGGCACGCGAACACGCAAAAGAAGAAGTGACGGTTGATGGCCTAAAGTGGCGCAAGATGAGGCACAAAGTGAAAGCAGTATGCGCCTGACGTCCCCTTTCATACTTTTGCGCTCCTTGCGACTCTTTATGGCCCAGCTATTTTCCCATCTGTAAACGACGCGTAAGGTGGGAGCAGTAAGCGACTGGCATCCCTTTTAGAATTTTTTGCGCTCCTTTGCGCTTTTTTGTGGCCAGCTATTCTTCCCTCTATAAATGACGCGTAAAGTGCGAACGATGAGCGCCTGACGTCCCTTACTATACTTTTGAGCTCCTTTGCGTTTTTCTGGCCAATTATTCTTCCACCCTGAAAGTATGATCGCCAGATTCGCTTGAGAGGACGTATTTCTTGATCCAGAGGGAAGGCGCACCGAAGTTGATCAACAACCCATGTTCGTTACGAGAAGCACGGAGGTAACCCAGTAATTGTGCAGTGTGCTCGTCCACGATGGCTTTACAGGCTTTGAGTTCGACGATTAGACAATCTTCGATAAAGAGGTCGGCATAAAAATCGCCGAGCAGGGTGCCGTCTTCATCATAAACATGGATGGGATGCTGTTGCAGCACTTTGAGACCAGCCTTTCTCAGGCGATTGGCCAAGCCATTCTCGTAGACTTTCTCCACGTGGCCATTACGGAGGAATTGATGAAGGGCGAATGACGTTTCCCGAACCATGTCACAAAGTTCAAAGATGGGATCTTTCATAATGATCTGCGTGATAGCTGCTTCGTATAGCGCAGGAGTCACGCAGCGCTCCTCCTCAATTCCCTTTTGCGCTCCTTTGCGCCTTTTTGCGGCAAGTAATCCCTCACCCTTGCCCTAACCGCTCCAGCTGATACTCGCCGCTCAAGATCTGCTGCCACCAGGCTTGGTTGTCGAGATACCATTGAACTGTCTTGCGGAAGCCGGATTGGTGATCCTGTTTGGGTTGCCAGCCGAGTTCGTCGCGGATCTTGGAGGCGTCGATGGCATAGCGGAGATCGTGGCCGGGCCGGTCGATGACGTAGGTGATGAGGGATTCGGAGGACGGAGGACGGAGGGCGGAGGACGGAGGACAGAGATCAGAGGTCAGGGCAGAGGGTGTTTCACGCTTGAGTGTCATGCCACGCTCCAACAGAAGTTCATCCAGAATGCGGCAGAGGAGGCGGACGAGGTCGATGTTTTGCAGCTCGTTATTGCCGCCGATGTTGTAGGTCTCGCCGGGCTTGCCATTGGAGATGGCGGCGAGCAGGGCCTCGGCATGATCTTCCACGTAGAGCCAGTCGCGGATGTTTTCACCCTTGCCATACACGGGGATGGCCTGGCCGCGAAGCGCCTTGAGGATGACCACCGGGATGAGTTTTTCCGGGAATTGGAAGGGACCGTAGTTGTTAGAGCAATTGGTGACAATGACGGGAAGTCCGTAAGTGTCGCGCCATGCCCGGGCGAGGTGGTCGGAAGCCGCCTTGCTGGCGGAGTAAGGCGAGTGGGGGTCGTAGGCCGTTGTTTCGGTGAAATGACCGGTCTGGCCAAGAGATCCGTACACCTCGTCGGTCGAGACGTGGAGGAAGCGGGGAGCAGAAGAAGAGGTCAGAGGACTGATGTCAGAGGACAGGGAAGAGGCAGAGAGTCGGGGTGCCCAATGCTCACGGGCGGCCTGGAGAAGCGAGTAGGTGCCTACGATGTTGGTTTGGATGAAAGCCCCGGGGCCATCGATGGAGCGGTCGACGTGGGACTCGGCGGCCAGATGCATGACCCAGTCCGGTTGAAACTCCGCAAAGGCGGCACGCATGGCATCGGCATCACAGATGTCCGCCTGGAGCAGGCGATGGGCAGGATGACCATCGAGATCAGCGAGCGAGCGCGGGTTGCCCGCGTAGGTCAGCTTGTCGACGTTGAGAACCTGATGACCCTTGGAGACAAGCAACCGGACGAGATTGGAGCCGATGAAACCGGCTCCGCCAGTGACGAGAATGCGCATGGGGGTGGGGATGGGGGAAAGCACTAAATTCTAAGCACTAAATTGGAAACGAAGAGAAGATGAAATTCCCGCGTTCTCACGAACTCACCTACGGAAGACTGCTGCGGTCAGGCTTTGACGACTTGGCCGGGCTGGGTGGCCACGGTGGCCATGGCATTGCGGGTATCGATGATGAGCGCGGTGTGTTTGGCAAGCATGAGCAGATCAAAGGCCGCGTGATGGGTGGCAATGACCACACAATCGCTGGCAGCCAGGGTTTCCGGAGAGAGTTCCACCGAGCGGGTGCCGGCCCAGTGCGAATGCTCACGGGTTGGACCAATGACCGGAACATGCGGGTCGTGATATGTGACTTGGGCACCCAGCTCGCTGAAGCGGTCCAACAAGGCAAAGGTCGGAGATTCGCGCATGTCATCGACGTTGGCCTTGTATGCCAGGCCCAGGAGCAGGATACGACTGCCCATGACGGCCTTGCCGCGGGAGTTGAGAGCCGTCATCGTGCGGTGAACGACGTATTCGGGCATCGCACGGTTGATCTCTCCGGCAAGCTCGATGAAGCGGGTGTGCACGCCGAATTCGCGGGCTTTCCAAGTGAGATAATAGGGGTCGATCGGGATGCAATGGCCGCCAAGGCCAGGGCCGGGGTAGAAAGGCGTGAAACCAAAGGGCTTGGTCGCGGCCGCGCGGATGACTTCCCAAATATCAATACCCATGCGATCCGCCGCGATTTTCAGCTCGTTGATGAGTCCGATGTTGACCGCACGATAGATGTTTTCTAACAATTTTGAGAGTTCGGCGACCTGGGTGGAGGACACGGGGACGACCTTGTCAAAGGCCGCGCCATAGAGCGCGGTGCCTGCGTGCAGACAGGCCGGAGTGTGTCCCCCCACGACTTTGGGAATGTTGGTGGCGGCGAAATGCGGATTGCCAGGGTCTTCGCGCTCCGGGGAATAAACAACGAAGACGGATTCACCGACAATGAACCCGGCGGCCACGACGCGGGAAACGACCTCTTCCTCGGTGGTGCCGGGATAGGTGGAGCTTTCCAGACTGAGGATTTGACCAGCCCTGAGGTGGGGAACGACGGCATCCAGCGTGTCGGTGACGAAGCTCAGATCGGGTTCGAGGTGATCATCCAGGGGCGTCGGAACACAAAGGATGATGGCATCGCAATCCTTGATGCGGGAAAAATCCGTGGTGGCATCAAGTTTACCGGACGCACGGGCGGCGGCAATCAACTCGCTTGGAATGTGCTTGATGTAACTGGTGCCGGCGTGGAGATGGACGATTTTCGAAATGTCGATATCAAAGCCGATCACACCAAAACCCTTATGGGCGTAAGCAAGAACCAGAGGCAAGCCGACATAGCCGAGGCCAATTACACCGATAACCGCCTGCTGATCGGTGAATTTCTCCGAGATTTTCATAGAAGCAACCACTGTTGAAAATGATGGATTATGCTACCGCCCTTGGTTGCTTCCACCGCTACCGGTAAAAAACCTGCAAGTCAATTCGGAAAATGGAAACCCGCAGACCATGGCACGTGGCTGCCGCCCCAGTCTGCCATGTATTTTGTATTGTTCAATAAAAAATGAACGAATTTATCGGGTACGATCTGCGCCATAATTATTGTCACCCGGGCGAGGCATCAAACGATCATGCCAGCGGCGACGGTTTCGTTGGTGCCGGGGTCGATGAGGATAAACGACCCGGTTTGGCGGTTGCGGCGGTAGGAATCGTAGAATAACGGCATGGCGGTGCGCAAGCTGATGCGGCCGATGTCGTTCATGGCAAAGCCATCGACACCCTCGATCTTGTGCAGCGTGTTAATATCGACGTGGTACCTAACTGCTTGGACCACGGCCTTGGTTTCCTGGGTGGTATGGCGCAGGACGAGTTTGGCACGCGGGGGCATGGCACGCGGGGAAAACCAGCACACCATGGCCTCGATGTCCTGGCCGACCTGTGGCGGATTATTTCCCTTCACCAGCATGTCACCACGGGAAATATCGATCTCATCCGTGAGGGTGAGGCAAACGGATTGGGGAGCCGCGGCCTCCTTGAGGTCGCCGCCGGGACTGTGGATGGCCTTGATGCGGGTGGAGAACCCGGAAGGGAGCACCGTGACGGCATCCCCGGGCTTGAAAACCCCGCCCGCCACGCGCCCGGCGTACCCACGGAAGTCATGCCACTCATCACTCATCGGGCGCACAACCCACTGCACGGGGAAGCGCGCCTCCACATGGTTTTCCTCACTGCCGACATAGACGTTTTCGAGGTGATAGAGCAGGGTGGGGCCCTCATACCATGGCATGTTGGTGGATTTATCCACGACATTGTCACCATTGAGTGCGGAAAGCGGGATGAAGGTGATTTCAACAATGTTGTCGAGACGCGAGGCGAATTCCCGGAAATCCCCGATGATTTGGTTGTAAACGTCCTCAGAGAAGCCGACGAGATCCATCTTGTTGACGGCAACCACCAGATGTTGGATGCGCAGGAGGTTGGCCACAAAGCTGTGCCGCTTGGTCTGCTCGATAACGCCCTTGCGGGCATCGATGAGAATGATGGATAGATTGGCCGTCGATGCGCCAGTGACCATGTTGCGCGTGTACTGGATATGACCCGGGGTGTCGGCGATGATGAACTTGCGTTTCGGCGTGGCAAAATAGCGATAAGCCACATCGATGGTGATCCCCTGCTCGCGCTCGGCCTTGAGTCCGTCGGTTAGAAGCGCGAGGTTCACGTTCTCGTCGCCGCGCCGGCGCGAGGATTCTTCCATGGCCAAGAGTTGGTCCTCGAAGATCGATTTCGAATCATAGAGCAAGCGCCCGATGAGGGTGGATTTGCCGTCATCGACGGAGCCGGCGGTGCTAAAGCGTAATAAGTCCATGTTAAAAATACCCTTCTTTCTTCCGGTCCTCCATGGCGGTTTCGGAGCGTTTGTCGTCGGAGCGGGTGCCGCGTTCGGTTTGGCGGGCGGCGGAGACCTCGGCGATGACTTCGTCAATGGTAGAGGCCGAGGATTCGACGGCCCCGGTGCAGGTGGCGTCGCCGATGGTGCGGAAGCGAACGACCCGCGAGGTGACGGTCTCGTGTGACTGGGAGAAGAGAAAATCGGTCACGGCGAGCAACATGCCGTTGCGTTCGAAGACCTCGCGCTCGTGGGCAAAATAGATGGAGGGCAGCGGGATGTTCTCACGTTTGATATACATCCAAATGTCCATCTCGGTGAAGTTCGAGAGAGGAAAGATGCGGAAGTGCTCACCAGGGTTTTTACGGCCATTGAAGAGGTTCCAGAGTTCCGGTCGCTGGTTTTTCGGATCCCACTGGCCGAAGTCATCCCGATGGGAAAAGAAGCGCTCTTTGGCGCGGGCCTTTTCCTCGTCACGGCGTCCGCCGCCCAAGCAGGCGTCATATTGGTGTTTTTCGATGGTATCGAGCAGGGTGACGGTCTGCAATTTGTTGCGCGAGGCCGTGGCGCCCTTTTCTTCCACCACACGTCCGGCATCGATGGATGCCTGCACTGATCCGACGATGAGACGGGCCGCCATGAGATCGACGAACTCGTCCCGATAGGCCATCGTTTCGGGGAAATTGTGGCCGGTATCCACATGGACCAGCGGAAAGGGCATGCGTGCCGGCCAAAAGGCCTTGCGCGCAAGCCACGCCATCACAATGGAATCCTTGCCACCCGAAAAAAGCAGCGCGGGGTTTTCAAACTGAGCCGCAGTTTCCCGCAACACGAAAATAGCCTCGGCTTCAAGTTGGTCGAGGTGATTGAATTGATAATTGGGCATGGCACAAGGAACAGTGGGACAACTCGGCCGCTGGGGTTAGACACCCACGGCGCGGCAGGAAATTAGGCCACAATTCCCAGGTGGTCAAGAATTAATTTGTTTGTAGATCGTTTTTGTAACGTATGCTCGTTTTAAGTGAGTTACAAAGACGGATTGAGGGAAATCCGGTCTTGGATAGCTTCGAGAAGCTCAAAGGCGGCATCTTGAACCGAGATGGTTTCGGTGTTTAGAACGAGGGCTGGATGATGCGGGGGTTCGAACGATCCGTCCTTGCCGGTGAAATGTGCGATTTCGCCACGAGCGGCCTTGGCGTAGAGGCCTTTGACGTCGCGTTTCTCACAGGTTTCGTAGGTGGCCTCGACATACACCTCGAACAAGTCCGCGCCGAGCAAGCCGCGAGCCAAGTCGCGGAGTTCGCCGCGCGGGGTGATGGCAGAAACAAAGGTGATAATCCCTTGGGAGACGAAAACCTTGGCCATTTCAGCCATGCGCCGAATGTTTTCGAGACGGTCTTCATCACTGAAGCCGAGGTTGGAATTGAGCCCGGTGCGCAGATTATCGCCATCAAGGATGACAGTGAAGCGACCTTGACGGTGCAACACGCGCTCGGCGGCATTGGCGATGGTGGACTTGCCGGACCCGGAGAGGCCGTAGAGCCAAACGACAAGACCCCGCTGGCGGAGCAGCACCTCCTTGTCGTGGCGATTGAGGAAGCGGTGGAATTCGGGATGTATGTTCATAATAAAGCCTGATATCAGCAAATGAAGTCCCAGCCTGCGGGGGTCAACCTTTGCCTATGGTGAAGACCTCAAAGCCGTGACCTTTGAGATCCTCCGCGGGAAGAATGTCCCGTCCATCAAAAACGAAGGCGGGCTTGAGCATCAGCTCATAAATGCGCCCCATGTCCAAAGTCTGAAACTCGTCCCACTCAGTTAGAGCGACCAAGGCGTGAGACTTGTTAGCAGCCGCATAGGGGTCGCTGCAAATCTCCATATTGGACTCCAAAATGGTCGGCGCCACGCCGTCCCCCAACAACTCTTGGTAGATGATGTTAGGATCAACTTGGGGGTCATAGATGGCGAGGTGTGCCCGTTCATGCAGAAGATCGCGGCAGACGCGAATGGCCGGACTCTCCCGGGTATCGTTGGTATCCTTCTTGAAAGCGAAACCCAAGATGCCGATGCGCTTGCCATTGATCGTGTTGAACATCGCGCGGACGATTTTCCCGACAAAGCGCGACTTCTGCCAATCGTTGATTCGGAGCACCTGATTCCAATATTTTGCGACCTCCGGCAGCCCGAAGGACTCGCAAAGATAGACCAAGTTGAGCAGGTCCTTTTGAAAGCAAGAACCGCCAAAGCCAATGGATGATTTGAGGAATCTGGGGCCGATACGCGAATCCATGCCGATGGCGTGCGCCACCTCGTCGACATCCGCGCCGGTCTTCTCACACAGCGCAGAAATGGAGTTGATGGAAGAAATACGCTGGGCAAGAAAGGCGTTGGCGACGAGCTTGGACAACTCGGACGACCACAGGTTGGTTGTTAGGATGCGTTCACGCGGCACCCAGTTGGCGTATACCGCAACCAACGCCTCAACCGCAGCCTTGCCTGCGGCAGTGTTCCCACCACCGATAAGAATCCGATCCGGGGATTCGAGATCTTGTATGGCGGTGCCCTCGGCGAGAAACTCGGGATTCGAGAGCACTTCAAAAGTGGCGTTTGAAGTGGTGTTAGCCTCGAGAATGGTCCTGACCGCACCGGCGGTGCGCACTGGTATCGTGCTTTTCTCAACAATGATTTTGTGCCCCTCGGAAACCTCCGCAATCACACGGGCCGCCGCCTCGATGTAGCGAAGATCCGCGGCTCGTCCGGTGCCAATGCCGTAGGACTTGGTGGGAGTTCCGACCGATACGAAGATCAAATCAGCCGCCGCGATGGCACCGTGGATATCGGTGGTGAAATGGAGGTTTCTGCCGCGCACACCAGCTACGACCGGATCGAGACCGGGTTCGTAAATCGGCAGGATGGCGGAGTTCCACGCCGCGATGCGCTGGATATTCAAGTCCGCGACGGTCACCTGAAGGTGCGGACACTTGGCTGCGATCATGGCCATGGTCGGCCCACCGACATAGCCGGCTCCAAGGCAGCAGATGGTTTCGACTTGGCGGCCTGACATTGGAGTGATGGGTTGCCACAAATCAACGGGTCAACCTATCACGAAAAGCATGAAAAAGAAACAGCGAATTATAAATCAAGTAACGCCGGAATAGTCGCTGCGGTTCCATGCAGAGCCGATACAACCACTCAAGTCCCAAGCGTTGAATAGCGGGAGGTGCCTGGCGGACCTCGCCGGCGTGAAACGCAAAGGCCGCACCAATCCCGAAATATACTCCGGGGGGCAATCGGTCTTTGTGCGCGGCAATCCAATGCTCTTGTCGCGGACAGCCAAGGCCAACCCAGATGAGATTGGCACCGGACTCGCGGATTTTGTGACATATCCGCTCAAATTCGTCCTCAGGCCAAGTGCCAAATGGAGGGGCATACGCGCCGGCAATTACGGTTCCGGGGAAACGCTCCGCGAAGGAGTCGATGAGTTTGGTGAGTGTGGATTGCTGCCCGCCTAGCAAATAGTGGCGCAACTCCCCCACCCCGTCACTGGCTTTGAGTGTTTCCAGCATCAAGGTGGGACCGTACACACGGTCGCTGAGTTTTTCCTCCGAGGACAAGCGCGCGTTGACCAGCCACACCAACGGCATGCCATCGGGGCAGATGAGATCAAAGCGCCCCATGGACTCGCCAAAGGCCGGGTCCGTACGGGCCAGTGCCGCCACATGGGCATTGGCGGCTTCCACCGCATAGGCGCGGTCCCCCGCCCTGGCTCGCTCAATCACCCAAGCCACCGCGCCGGCGTAGTCGGTCGCGGCAATCGGCAAACCAATGACGGGGATGCGTTTCAAATCCGGCAGAACGGTTCGATGGCACGAAGATTTTCGGAGGCGGCGAGCGCCTGTGTGCGCATGGCCGCATCCTCAAACAGATAGAGCGCATAGCCTCCATAGCCTCCCCCGCAGTATTTATGAGCCATGGCTCCGGGAATCGCCAATAACGGCTCCATCCCCTCATCGAGCTGGGCTTGATAATAGACAGACATCCCCTCAGCCAGCCGTTGCGGATTGGCATGGAGCGCGCCATCGCGGGCGAGGCGTCCGGACTCGGCAATCCGATCATAATCGCGCACATAGTCCGCAAAGCCCGGAGTGTCATGTGACTTCCCCGTCCAGAGAATGGCCAGGCGTCCCGTTAGAAAATCCCCGTTCTGTTTGAAATCAAGCACCGGTGACTTGCCGGAACGCCAGACACAGAGTCCGGTCTCGCGGATCACGGCCGGATCCTGCCAACCCACTCCCATATCAAGCTCGGAATTGACCCCATCGCGTCCATTGAGGAGCGCCCATGCCCCGCTACCGCCAAGACCCGCCTGTTTCTCATAGGGCCACTCGCGAAGCGACACGAGTGGTGAAATCGCGCAGTTGACAATGAACTCACCGGGCCGCGAGAAGCGCGGAACATCCAACCAACCGCCGGCGAAATCGACACGCAGCGGAGCCTCCGTGGGTGCCTGCACCCAGCGCACGATCGAACTGGTGGAGACGGGTTCAAAGCGCGGCGGGGTCTTGGGCAGAATGACGTACTGTGCACCGACTTTGGCGCAGAGTTCGCGTTTGAGCAGACCGTACTTGTCATCGTCGGTGACGATGAGAAAGTCCGGACGCAAGCGCAGGAAATCCTCCTCGAAATCCAATCCCTCCTTGTGCCCTTGAGTGACGATCACTTCATCGATGACGCGGAGTCCTTGCAGCAAGACACGCTTGTGGTCGTCGGGAATCGAGGGCTTGCGGCGCTTGTGATGCCACAACACCTCAGCGGAAGCGAATGACACAATAAGATAATCACCCAACGCCCGTGCCTCTTCAAAAAATTGAATATGGCCAGCGTGAAGAATATCGTAACAACCGGAGACAAATACTTTTTTCATAAAACGTGGAACAGGGTGAGTCATTCTCATTCTTTGGTCACGGCGACATGGTGGCCATGGGACTTGAGCAGGGCGTGGCGTTTGGCATCCTCGAGATCCGCGGCTACCATTTCGGCACACATCTGTTCGACAGTGATTTCTGGGGTCCAACCTAACTTCTGCCGCGCCTTGGTGGCATCTCCTAGCAGGGTATCCACCTCGGTGGGACGGTAATAGCGTGGATCCACTTTGACAATAACCTCGCCAACACTGACCTTGGGAGCCACGGCGGCATCCACAGCAATGACCGTGGCAATCTCATTGGCACCGGTGCCGGAAAAGGCGAGTTCCATACCGGCTTCGCGCGCGGCCATGCGGACAAATTCGCGGACCGCAAGCTGTCTGCCGGTGGCAATGACATAGTCCTCCGCATGATTTTGTTGGAGCATCATCCATTGCATCCGGACGTAGTCCCTGGCATGCCCCCAGTCACGCAGTGACGCCATGTTGCCAAGAAACAGGCAACGTTCGATGCCATGAGCGATATTGGCAAAGCCACGGGTGATCTTGCGCGTGACAAAGGTCTCACCGCGGCGCGGCGACTCATGGTTGAAGAGGATCCCGTTGCAAGCGTACATCCCGTACGCCTCACGGTAGTTCACCGTGATCCAGTAGGCATAAAGCTTGGCCACGGCATATGGCGAACGCGGGTAAAACGGGGTGGCCTCATTCTGCGGACTCTCCTGCACCAGACCGTATAACTCCGAGGTTGAAGCCTGATAAAAACGCGTCTTGCTTTCCAGCCCCAGGAACCGGATCGCCTCCAGCAACCTCAAGGTCCCCATGGCATCGACGTCCGCGGTGTATTCCGGCGCCTCGAAGGAGACGGCTACATGGGACTGCGCGCCAAGATTGTACACCTCATCCGGGCGGACCTCGCTGATAATCCGGGTGAGATTCGAACTGTCGGTGAGATCTCCGTAATGCAAGCGAAAGCGCGAATCCTCAACATGCGGATCCTCGTAGATGTGATCGATCCGCTGAGTGTTGAAGAGCGAGGCCCGGCGCTTGATGCCATGCACCTCGTAGCCCTTTTCGAGGAGCAATTCCGCGAGGTAGGAGCCATCCTGTCCGGTAACACCGGTGATTAGCGCGCGTTTCATGGTGGCAATGGGTTCTGCGCTTACAACCTGCCGCGGCCACAGGCGATGGATGTCCTGAAATCCTCGTAGGCCGCGGCCAATCCCGTCGCCAAGCCCACCTGTGGCGCCCATCCGCTGGCTTTGATTCGGGAAATATCCAAGAGCTTGCGCGGCGTACCATCCGGCTTGCTTGGATCCGTCAGAATCGCGCCGGTGAAGCCGGTGATCCGGGCGACGTGGCCGGCCAGCTCAAGGATGGTTAGATCCGTGCCTACCCCGACGTTGACCCAGTCCGGCGGGTCATCCAGAGACAACAGGTGGAAACAAGCCGCTGCGAGATCGTCAACATGAAGGAACTCGCGGCGCGGAGTGCCGCTGCCCCAGAGGGTGACGGAGGTATCGCCGCGTTGCTTGGCTTCATGGAACCGCCGCAGCAAGGCTGGAATCACATGGGAATTCTCCGGATGGTAATTATCGCCAGGGCCGTAGAGATTGGTGGGCATGGCACTGTGATAGATAAGTCCATATTGAGACCGATAGTGCTGGCAAAGCTTCAGTCCGGCGATCTTGGCGATCGCATAGGCCTCGTTGGAAGGTTCCAGAGGACCGCCCAACAAACAACTCTCAGGCATCGGCTGAGGAGCCTGGCGTGGATAGATGCACGACGAACCAAGAAACAACACGCGCGGCACCCCGGCGCGGCGGCACCCCTCGATCAGATTGGCGGCTATCGCCAGATTCTCATAAATGAAGGCCGCCGGATAGGTTGAATTGGCGTGAATCCCTCCCACTTTTGCGGCAGCTATGATCACAATTTGCGGCAGCTCGTCTGCCAGATAAGTGAAAACCGCCGCCTGATTGCACAGATCCAATTCACCACGATCAGCCGTAATGGTATGGAAACCACCGCGGCTTGCAGCTTCCCTGACAATCGCGGAGCCGACCATTCCGCGGTGACCAGCTACGAAAAGCTTTTTCATGACGGACGAAGAAGTTTGGATTCAAACTCCCAACCAGACGCCGATTGCCGAGATGACTTCGTCACGCTGGGAGGCACTCAACTCCGGATAGACCGGGATGCTCAGCACCTCGTGGGTGAGCGCTTCAGAGACCGGACAGGTTTGAATGGCGTGGGCCGGGAGGTGTTTGAAGCACTCTTGATGATGGAGGGCTACCGGGTAGTAGATTTCGCAACCGATACCCTGCATGGCTAGGTGGCTTTTCAACGCCTCGCGCTGGTCTGGACCTATCACCCGCAGCGTGAACTGGTTCCAGACGTGGCGGTTGCGCGCGCTGGCCACAGGCAGCACGATCCGGGCAGTGGTGCTGTCAACCGCGACACCGGCCTGAACGACACCGCTCATCCTCGAAAGATGATCGATATAATAATTGGCGTTGACCACCCGACCGGTGGTGTAGTCTCCAAGGTGCCGGAGCTTCACCCGGAGCAGTGCACACTGGAGGGCATCCATCCGGAAATTCGCACCCACCGACGAATGATAGTAGCGCGGATGCATGCCATGATTGCGGATGCGCCGGAGTTTTTCTGCCAGTTCCGCATCGTTGGTAGTGACCAGACCGCCGTCGCCGAAGCCACCCAGGTTTTTCGACGGGAAAAAGCTGAAGCATCCGATGTCTCCGAGCGTGCCACAGCCGCAACCGTGGTAAGTGGCGCCAATCGATTGAGCCACGTCCTCAACGACCTGAAGATTGTATTCCGCGGCGAAATCGCGGAGGGCGTCCATCTCCGCCGCCTGCCCAAACAGGTGGACAGGCACGATCGCCTTGGTCCGCGGTGTGACTCGGGCCGTTGCCGAGCTGAGATCCAGATTAAAAGTGACCGGACAGACATCGCAAAAAACCGGAACCGCCCCAGTCCGGGCGATGCAACCCGCGGTTGCGAAAAACGTGAATGCCGGGCATAGCACCTCATCGCCCGGTCCAATGCCGAGTGCCATGAAGGCTGCCAACAGGGCATCCGTCCCCGACGACATCGATACCGCATGACCCGCCCCGATGAACGCCGCGCATTCCGCTTCAAACGCTTCCACCTCATCCCCGAGAATAAAGCGCCCCGAACGGAGCACGCGGGTGAAAGCCTCTATGAGTTCCTGTTCCAGGGGGCGGTTCTGGGCATTGACGTCGAGAAGTGGGACTGGCATGGGATGACTTTTTGTTAGACTATGTTTCGGGATGACTGAGAACCGTATCGGAGGATGAGTTTTTCGGCTTCCGCAAGGGCCATGCCGATGACTTGATCCATGTTATAGTAGCGGTAGGTGGCGAGGCGACCGACAAAGCTGACATTGGGCTCGGTCTCTGCGAGTGTGGCATAGCGCCGGTATGCGACGCGGGCGTCAGGTGCCGGAACCGGATAGTACGGTTCCCCGCCCCGTTGCCAATCCTTGGGATACTCCCGAATAATCGTGGTGGCATCCACGGTCTGCCCGGTCGCATGCTTCATCTCCACAATCCGTGTGTACGGGACTTCCATGTCAGGGAAATTCACCTGCATCACGGGTTGCCAATACCCGGACTTGCCTGCTACGGCTCGGCGACCAACAAGTTGTTCGGCCGAAAATGATTCCGCCTCAAACCGGAGGGATCGATAGGGCAAGGGACCATACCGGTAGGCGAAATATTCATCCAGCGCGCCGGTATAAATCAGATGCCTGCATGGCCAGCGCTTGCGTGCCTCCTGAAAATCCACCCCCAGATGTAGCTCCAAGCCGGGTGACGCCTCAAGCATTCGCCCAAACATGGCGGCAAACCCGTGCTTGGGCAACGCCTGAAAGTTTTCCGCCAGATAGCGATCGTCCCGGTTGGTCCGCAGCGGGATGCGTCCGCACACCGAGGCATCCAGATCGCGGGGATGCCGCCGCCATTGCTTGAGGGTGTAGTTTTCAAAGAAGAGTTCGTAAAACTCCCTGCCGACCTGCGCGAGGATGATTTCCTCCGAGTTTTGTGGATCATTGACCGGCACCCGAAGCCGCCCCAACCACCCGGCGAATTCCTCGGGGCTGGATGAGCGGCCAAGGTATTCCTCAAACGTGTTGAGATTGACCGGAAAACTCCAATAGCGTCCCCGGGTAAAACTCTTGATAGTGTAATCCACCGCATGCCACTCGGTAAACCGCGACAGGTAATCGACAACCCGCGGCGAGTTGGTGCGGAAATAATGCGGCCCGTAACGGTGAACCAAGACTCCCGCGGCATCGGTCTCATCGTAGGCATTGCCACCCACATGCTCCCGCCGGTCCACAACCACACATTTCCAACCCGCCGCGGCCAACCGCTCGCCAATAACACAGCCGGCAAAACCTGCTCCGATGATCAGAAAATCCGTGGAAACGTCCGGTTGCATGCGCGAGTCAGAGTGAAATTCGCCCCGGCCCAGCGGGCTGGTGAGGCCGGAATGCGTGGCGGAAAAACTCGGGTTCACGGGTAAACACGCTGCCGCCCTTGGTCGATCCTCCCGGTTCTTGAAGGAAACCTGCAACGCGGACTCAGTAATGTTTGGGCAATCACCATAATTGCGAATTCCCCCCAGCGAAACTAGCTCACGCAGCTCGGTTGTTCAACCATAACTAAATAATTCAGCGCGTCGGCAGCGGGTACCAATGGGCACGAAAATCAGGGGATTGGCCGCCGCGGCAACAGGATGGAAAACAAGTCCATATCAACCGCATGTGGCTGGCCCAGAAATTCCATGAGGATTTTCACACGCTCCACCGCTGGCGCGATGGCCACCACCACCCCACGCATGCCCACCAGCGGACCATGAGCCACCTCCACCTCATCGCCACATTCAATCGCCGGGGTCAGGGTGAGAACTTCATTCTCCGGTGTGACATGCCCGCGGATCTCCTCACGCAAGCTCTGGACGAACGCATCCGGAACGGTGGGAATCTCCGGCCCAAACCGCACCAACCCACGGACCCCCTGACAGAACGTGACCGCCCGCTCGGCCTCCAGCCGATCGAACTTCGCTAGCAGATAGCCTGGAAACAACGGTTCCACCCACCACACCGTGCCCCGACGGGTGGCCTTGCGATAACGCAAGCGCGGGCAAAACACTTCGATGCCTTCCAGTTCGCGCAGGTGCCCGGCAGCGATGTGCTCCCGCTTCGTCTGCGTGCGCACGCAGTACCACGCCACTTCATTACCGGTGCTACCATTCATGCCCCTAGAAGTTTTTGCAGGACGGGAAGCACGCGACCGCCGCTTCGCATCCACTGTTCAATCCGCGCCAGCCGCTCCGTTAAAAATTTTTTCCGTTCGGGGTCGGCTTCACTCCGGACCGCCGCCTCCAAACGCCCGATCTTCGCTTTGCCGCTTTCCAGATGGGGACGAATCTGCTCACGGATGAACCCCCCAACCAAACGCTTCAATTCCACCGCCGGCTCAAAATAGGTGCGACGTTCCTCGCCCACAGAGGCCTCGCGCACCGCCCCGAGTCGTTTCAATGCCCGCAATCCCTGGCTGGCAGACCCCTTGCTGATGCCTAGCCGCAGCACCAGATCATCCAAAGACAGCGGGTCTGGCGAAATGAACAACATGCCATAGATCTCGCCTATCGATCTGGGCAAGCCCAACACCCTCACCCCATCCACGAAGAAGTCCACAACCTGCCGCTCAAGCGCGCCAAGCCCACTCGTATCCATTAGCTCGTTCTCCGCCAAGCGGTTCATGACCATGACTTTAGCAACTGGCACGGATTGTTCAAACATAATTGAACAATCCGTGCCAGAAACTTTGTGGCGGGTCTACCCTTGCCAGCAACCGCTACGCGTGGTAACTAATTCTATCATGCGCATCCTCATCACTGGTGGAGCCGGCTTTCTGGGCTCCCATCTCTGTGAACGCCTGCTCCGTGAGGGGAATCAGGTCATCTGCCTCGACAACCTCTTCACCGGCCGGAAGTGCAACATCGCCCACCTCCTCGACCACCCGGAGTTCGAGTTGGTCCGCCACGACGTCACTGACCCGTTCAAGTTTGAGGTCGATCAAATCTACAATCTCGCCTGCCCGGCCTCGCCGACGCACTACCAACACAATCCCATCAAAACGATTAAAACCTCGGTGCTTGGCACCCTCCACTGCCTTGGACTGGCCAAGCGCACCAATGCCCGCGTGTTCCAAGCTTCCACCTCCGAGGTCTATGGCGACCCGGAAATCCATCCGCAAACGGAGGCGTACAAAGGCAGCGTCAACCCCATCGGCATCCGGGCCTGCTATGATGAGGGCAAACGCTGCGCCGAAACCTTGTGTTTCGATTACCACCGCCAACACCACATCGACATCCGCGTCGGCCGTATCTTCAACACCTACGGCCCGCGCATGCTTCCGGATGACGGACGCGTGGTTTCCAACTTCATTGTCCAAGCCCTGCGCGGCGCGGATCTAACGCTTTATGGCGACGGCTCCCAGACCCGCTCCTTTTGCTATGTGGATGATCTCATCGAAGGTTTCATCCGCCTGATGAACCATCCGCGGCTAACCGGCCCGATCAACCTTGGCAACCCCGCCGAATTCACTATCCTGCAACTCGCCCAGCGGATCCTCGCCAAAACCCACAGCCCCTCAAAAATCATTTTTCTGCCGTTACCTGCTGACGACCCCAAGCAACGCTGTCCGGACATCTCCCTCGCCCACTCCGAACTCGGCTGGAACCCCACCGTCTCCTTGGACACAGGGTTGGACACCACCATCGGCTACTTCCGAAAACTTCTGTTAACTTGAACGACCCGCAGCACCATCGATCAACTTTCAAAATACGTGTATCCGGCGAGACCGGCCCGGTACATGTCGAGGATTTCGCGCCGCTCTTTGGGTGAAATCCGTCCGTCTGCCACCGCTTGTTCGGCGAAGGATCGGAAGCGCGTGACCAACTCCTTCGGATCGAATTCCACGTAGGACAGCACATCGGCCACCGTATCGCCCTCCACTTCATGGGTGTATACCGGTTTGCCCTTTTCCAAGTGGACACCGACGACGTTGGTATCTCCTAGCAGGTTGTGCAGATCGCCCAGGGTTTCCTGATAGGCTCCAACCAGGAAAACCGCGACGTAATAGGGTTCGTCAGGTTTGAGCCCATGCAAGGGCAGGACTTTGGCCACATCCTCCTTGTCGATGAAGTGGTCGATTTTCCCGTCGCAGTCACAGGTGATATCTGCCAGCACGGCACGGTTCCCGGGCTTTTCATCCAACCGGTGAATGGGCATGACCGGAAATATCTGATCAATCGCCCAGGAATCCGGCAACGACTGAAACAGACTGAAATTGCCGTAATAGAAATCGACCAGCGTCGACGACAACTCGCGCAAATCCTCTGGAATATCCTCCAACTCGGCAATCAACTTTGAAATGCGGGTGATGATATGCCAAAACCATGCTTCCGCCAACCCCCGCTCACGCAACGTGGCACTGCCATAGAAAAACTGGGCACGCATTTGATCCCGATAGTACGCGGCATCGTTGAAGCACTCCTGCAGGTTTTTCTTGGTGACCACCTTGTTCACCTCAATAAGATTGAGCAGACTCTGTGGCGCATGCTCAGGCACACTGGGTGCCTTGTCGCTGCTTTGGGCGCTGGTCACATCCAGAATATTGAATACCAACACCGAATAATAGGCCACCACCGCCCGGCCACTTTCTGAAACCAGCGTCGGGTGAGCCACGCCAGCTTTATCGCAGACTTGTGAAATCACTTCCACGATATCCATGCAGTATTCCGGAATCGAATAGTTGCAAGAGGAATGAAAATTCGTGTGGGAGCCATCGTAATCCACCGCCATGCCGCCACCGATATCCAGCACACCCATCGGCGCCCCTTCCTTGACCAAATCGCAATACATCCGCACCGCCTCGGTGGCCCCTTCGCGAATGGCTGCAATGTTGGGAATCTGCGACCCCTGATGATAGTGAAGCATTTTCAAACAATCCAGATGACCCGCACTCTTTAGCCGATCCACCACATCGATCACTTGCGACGCGTTGAGACCAAACACGGATTTGTCCCCGGCACTGTCCTGCCAGTGGCCGGAGCCTCGGGTGGAAAGTCGCACGCGAATCCCGAGGTTGGGCTGCACACCAATTTTCCGGGAACGCTCCAAGATCAAATCCAATTCCGAGGGCATTTCCAGCACCAGCATGATTTTAAGGCCCATCTTTTTCGCATGCAGCGCCAGATCGATGAATTCTTCGTCCTTGTAGCCGTTGCAAATGATATAGGCCTCCGGATCGTGCATGTGCGCCAATGCCGCAATCAACTCCGGCTTGGACCCAGCCTCCAGCCCGTAGTGGTATTTTTTTCCGAACTCGGCAATTTCCTCGATGACCTGTCGCTGTTGATTCACCTTGATAGGGTAAACGCCACGGTATTCCCCACGATACCCGTGTTCTCTGATCGCCTTGCGGAATGACAGGTTGATTTCCGTAATCCGGGAATGCAGCAGATCCCGGAATCGCAGCAACACCGGAAGGTGGGTGCCGCGGTCATGCAAGCCTTCAATGACATCAAACAACGACACTTCCGCCGCTTCATCATCAGCTGCCAAACGGACTGTGACCAAGCCCTTCTTGTTCACCCCGAAAAAGCCATGCCCCCATTTTTCGACGCCGTAGAGTTCAGCGGATTTTTCGGGAGTCCATGCCTTGACGGGTTTGCGTTTGGCGGATTTAGCGGCGACGATGGATGGCGGAACCATGGTTGAGTGAATCAAATAATTGAGACGCCCGGAAACCGGGGCCGCAATATGACCGCCACTCCCAAAGATTCAATGCCAAACATTCCCAAATCTCAAACCCATTGCCTCCGCCAGCCTATGCCCGGGGGGGGCGCGGCAATAGGCGCCTGCAGCCGGTTAACTGCCAACCACGGAGGAGGCACCCGTTTCCCCGGTGCGGATGCGTATCGCCTGCTCCACATTGGAAACAAAAACCTTGCCGTCTCCCACTTTGCCGGTGTTGGCGCTCTTCACGATCACTTGCGTCACCTTTTCAGCCGCCGCGTCATCCACCACCACTTCGATTTTCACCTTGGGCAGAAAATCCACGGTGTATTCCGAGCCGCGGTAGATTTCGGTATGGCCTTTTTGGCGCCCGAACCCCTTGACTTCAGTCACTGTCATCCCTTGTATTCCAGCGTCCGCCAAGGCTTCCTTCACTTCTTCCAACTTGAACGGCTTGATAATGGCTTCGATTTTTTTCATAATCTGATGGTGTACTTGAGACAGAGCAAAAGGCGTGCCAATCTCGACTCGAATTCTCATCCAGGCACCTGCGCGCAAGGTACCTGCCTATCCGGAATTTGACCAGCGCAAAATATCCCCCCCTTCACGCCAGCGGCAGGGTGAGCTTGGCAAGACACCCCCCACCCGCGGCAGACTCCAAGGTAACGCTGCCGCGATGAAGCTCCGCGGCCTCGCGCACTAGGGTCAGGCCAAGCCCCGTACCCTTGCGTCCCGCTGCATGATGCCGCAACGAGTAAAAGCGTTCGAACACCTTGTCCCGCGCATACTCTGGTATGCCCGCCCCGTAATCTCGGATCGCCAATTCAGCGCGACCTTCGGCCTCCCGCAGACCGATGTCGATGGCACTGCCACGCGGCGTGAAATCAATCGCGTTTTCCAACAGATTGGTGACCGCGGCCCGCAGGATGAACGCGTCACCACGCAGGTGGAGCGGTGCTTCAGGCGCCGTGTGGGCCAACACCACCCCGGCCGCCTCTGCCAGCGGTCGGGCCTGATCGATGGCCAGCGCAACGATGCCACGCAAATCAAGCTCCTCCGCCCCATCCAGATGAGTGCGACTTTCTATAGCGGAGAGCTCGAGCAGACGGTTGATGAGCCGCTCACTGCGGGCTGTCTCGGCACGAATGTTTTCCAGAAACCGCTTGCGGGTCTCCAACGGCATCTCTTCATCCATCAACTCGGCAGCGCCGCGAATGGCAGCCAACGGGCTCTTCATCTCGTGCGTCAGCGTTTGGATATAGCGCTCCGCATAGCGCCTCCCTTCGAGCGCCGCTCGCATCGAGTCAAGCGCCCGTGCCAGCGTGTTGACTTCACGACCAATGCCGATCTTGGGCTTGTCCGGCCGCTCGCCGCGCTCGATCGCCCGTGCATATGCGGTGATTCTCCCGATCGGACGGAACAACCAGAGAAAGACCGCCGCTATGAGAAACAATATCCCGCTGCCTATCATGCCACAGGCGAGGTAAATGATACGCCTCCGCTCGCGCACAAGCGGCAGGACATCAGCCTGCGCCTTATACACTGTTAGAACCCCGTCCGGATTTTCCATGTCACCCACCGGGGCCGCCACATATAGAACGGATGACATGGAATCCTGCTCATTTTCCCTGCTGCTGCGTGCCCCGTACTTGCCAGCCAAAGTCAGCTTCACATCACGCATCTTGGAGAAATCATCCCCTTCACGCCTGCCACCGTCCGAATCAAATATGACCATCCCCTTGGAATCCGTTAGATAGGCGTGCATGCCAATGCCCTTCTTCAAATGCTCGAAAATCCGTGCATTAAGACGACGGGCGTGCGCCCCCACAAATGCGGATCGAAGTCCATCCGTCGCGGGATTTCCATCCCGCGTTTCCATTGTGACAATCTCCGCCAGCAAATTGGCGGTATCCACCATGGCCTCCTCGGTTGCCTGGAATGTCTGCGGCTCCACCTCGGCCAGAAAATGCCGTGCTAGTTGATAGAACCCGAGCGTGATGATGAACGCTATGAAGAAAAGGGTGACACGAGTGAAGCGCACGGACGTCTGAACGGAAAAGTTTTGTCAATCGAGTGAAAACAAATAACCAAGACCCCGGCGGGTCTGAATGTGATCCTCGGCCCCGGCGCGAACCGCGCGCATCTTGGCGCGAATCGACTTGATATGAGCATCTATTGTGCGATCGGTGACCGCACCCGGATCCTCCCATGCGTGATCAAGCAGCTGATCGCGGGTGAAGACCCGCCCGGGTTTCTCTAGCAAAACCAGCAGGAGCTTGTACTCATGCGCCGTAAGGTCCAGTGTCACACCATGACAATGAATCCTCATGGCAGCCGCGTCATGATGAAACACACCCGTGGCCATATCTTCGCTCGCAGCTGACTCCCCGGTTTTCGGTGCCCGGCTGCGACGGAGAATGGCCCGGACGCGGGCCACGATTTCACGCGGAGAGAAGGGCTTGGTCACATAGTCATCGCCCCCAAGTTCGAGGCCGAGTATGCGGTCCACCTCTCCATTACGGGCAGTTAGAAACAACAGCGGCACCGCGCTTGTCTCCCGCAAGTGGCGGCAGACATCAATCCCGGTCATGTCCGGCAACCCAATATCAAGAATGACGATATCGTGCGCGTCGCGGGCGAAGGCGGCAAGCGCATCCGCTCCGGTAAGCACATGAGTCACCTCAAAGCACTCGGTGCCAAACGCATAAATCAAGGTGTCGGCGATCGCCGGTTCATCTTCAACGAGCAGGACGTGTGGCATGAATCCATTTCACCCGGTCCATTTGAAATGCCAATGAAGAAACGATGAAATGCGTGGGAAACCCAAATATTTGCCGGATTCCGCCTCTTCGCGTAGGGTTTCCTGTTTTCAAAGCTCACCCGACGGCCTGCACCGCCAATTGTCTGGCTGTAAACAGCCGGTTGTAGGCGTCTTCGCGCAGGGGCCGCGCGCCGCTCTTGCGCCCGGGGGCGAAATGACCCCGATACTTCGCAAAGATTCCCTCCACAAACAACTTCGACCCGAGCACCAGCCCGTCAGAAAAATACCGCACCCGGCACCGCAGAAGTTCTGCCCGGCTCAATTTCCCCTTTCGCTGTTTGGTTGCCGCCGACCCGTCCTTGGATATCCCTGCCATTTTCTTTACCTTCCCAGCCATGTGGCGGCGGTCCATGCCACATCAGAACCAAAGCGCAGCTTTTTCATGTCACAAACATACAGAACGACAACGCAGTGTCAACAACATAATGTCTGGCATTATGTACATTATAAATTCTATTGGATTATCCAGTAGACCCCAACTGTACCTTGTAAGTTTGTGCCGAGTCTCGCACGCTCTGCGCATGGCAAGAGTGTTGGTGGGACTATCCGGTGGGGTTGACAGTGCCGTGGCTGCGGCATTGCTGGTGGAGCAAGGGCATGAGGTGGTGGCAGGCTACATGAAGAATTGGATCAACGCTGAGGGGGTCCCTGGAGACTGTCCGTGGGAACAGGACATTGAAGATGCCCGGGCGGTCTCCAAAGCGCTGGGGATTGAGTTTAGGGTGATTGATTTGATCGAGTCCTATCGTCACCGGATTGTTGAATATCTAATCGAGGGGTACCGAACAGGCATCACGCCAAATCCGGACGTATGGTGCAATCGGGAAATGAAGTTCGGAGTGTTTCTGGATTACGCGCTTGGTCAGGGATTTGAATATGTGGGCACCGGCCATTACGTCCGGAAGCGAACGCTCGCTGACGACCGCGCCGTTATTCTGCGGGGAGCGGATCCCAACAAAGATCAGAGTTATTTTCTGTCGCTGCTGAGCCAAGGCCAGGCAAGCCACGCGTTGTTTCCGACAGGTGAAATGCTCAAGCCTCAAGTCAGGGAGACGGCAAGACGCTTTGGGCTTCCGGTGTCAGAAAAGAAAGACAGTCAGGGGATTTGCTTTCTGGGACAAGTGAGAATGAGCGATTTTCTCCGCCACTATCTGCCGGACACCCCCGGGGAAATCGTCGACACCTCGGGACGGGGCATGGGAGAGCACCGCGGTTTGCACCTCTATACGATAGGCCAACGCAAAGGGCATGGCGTGGCATCCCCGCGCGAGGGCATGGCGTATGTGGTGGTGGGCAAGAATGCCGCAACCAACCAACTGATCCTTGGCTGGGACCACATGGACTCACCCGGGCTTTACGCGCAACGATGTGTCATCGGAAGTGTCTCGTCATTGGTGGATCCATTCCATCCACCCCAACAAGTGGAAGCACAGCCACGCTATCGGTCGAGAGCGGAAACTGCGGATTTGGTTGCCCGCGACGATGGCAGGCTGGAACTCACCTTCCGCAAGCCGCAACGGGCGATCGCGCCAGGCCAAATCTGTGCGTTTTATGATGGCGGACAACTTCTCGGCGGCGGGGTGTTTGAAGAGATCCTGGATAGCAGATAGAGGATCGGAGATCGTCCACTATCTACGATCCATCATCCGCCGGTGCGCGGGGGGCGTTTTTTCTGGGAATCCGCGCTAGTTTTGGCTCCTGCCGCAGCGTTTTGTTGACGCTGTTTTTGAAGGACCGCCTGTTGTTCGGTCATGCGCTGGACCCAGGTTTTCTTACCACCATCCTTGCGCGCCTTGAGTTCAGGTTCGGGGATGCGGTTCATGAGCCAGGTTTGGCCGATGGAGAAGATATTCTGGGTGGTCCAGTAAAGGGCCAGGGCCGAGGCGAAGGTATAACAAAAGAAGAAGAACATGAAGGGCATGAACATGATGATGCGCTGCTGCATGGCATCACCGGTCTTGGGCGTCATCTTGATTTGCAGGAAGCTGGAGATCGCCATCACTACGGGCAGAATGTTAATATCCAGAGACGTGCCCAGGAAGGGCATGGAGGATGGCAGCATCAGGGTGTAAATGGTATCCGGCATCGAGAGATCGGGCACCCAGAGGAACTCCTGCCCCCGCAGTTCCACCGCATACTGCAGCATGCGGTAGAAGCCAAAGAAGATCGGGATTTGAATGAACATCGGGAGACAGCCACCGAGCGGGTTGATGCCATACTTCCGGTAGAGCCCCATGGTTTCGGTGTTGAGCTTGTTGGGATCGTCGGCGTATTTCTCCTTCAGCTTGGCCATTTCCGGCTGCAGCTTGCTCATCCGCTTCATGGTACGGGTGGACTTGGCGTGCAGCGGCCAGATGGCGATGCGGACGACGATGGTGAGGAGAATGATGGAAAGCCCCCATGACCATTTTTTGGCGACGTCATCGAGATAGTTATGGAAGAAATTGAGCGTTCGATTGAGGCCGACCGAGACCGGCCAGAACCACCCGTATTGCATCAACTCGCCCCAGCCATTGCCCATTTTTTGCAGCATGGGGTTGTGCTTGGGGCCAATGAAAATGCGACTGGAGAAGGATTTTTTTGCGTTCGGCTCGAGCGTGACATCGGGCAAGCGCAGCCCCGCCCGGATCGCCGGCAGCGGGCTGGCATCATCCTTGAGCTTGACTTGGGAGGGCTTGGCCCAAAGCGTGGTTTGAAGCGGTTCCTTGAGGCGGATGGCGGTGGCGAAGAACTGGTTGGTCACGCCCGCATATTGAATATTCTTGCCATCCGGACTGTTGATGGTGGCCTTGTCCGAAGACAGCATGCCGCCTTTGAAGCTGGTGACACTCGTGAAGCTCATTGAGTCGTTCTCGAGCCAGAACACACCGGTTTGTTGGATGACCTCGGACTGATAGAGAGGCGCGGCCTCACCGGCGTAGATGCTATATTGTTGCAGATTGAGCGGGGCCGCCGTGGAATTCTCAAATTGCAGGTCGAAATCGAGAAGGTAGGGGGCGCCGGGCTCGCCGGTTGTCACTAGACTGAAAGATTTTCTAACCATCAGGCCGTCGGCGAGCTTGGCCGCATAGACGACCTTGGAGCCTGGAATGGACTCCGCCTCGCTGTATGTATAGCCGAGGTTCACAAGCGCCTCGTCGGCTCCGGCCAAGCCGCCGATGGGGCCGCCACCGCGCTCATTGATTCTGACAAAAGCGTCTTTCTTGCCCACTTGGCGCTCGGATTTGAAAGCGGCGAATTTGATGCCGCCACCGATATTGGAAAAGGTGAATGACACCTCGTCGGTTTGCAGGGTGACGAATTCCTCTTCGGTGGGTGGCGGGGGCGGGTCCAAGGTGAGGCCGGCGGTGGCTGGCGCCACGGGGGGTGCTTCAGGAACAGGGACTGGGGCGGGTTGATCCTTCTGCAGAGCTTCCTGCCTGGTCTTGTCCTGAAGGAGTTTGGCTTGGGCGTTTTTGTTGGATTGTTGGAGACCGACGGCTAACAAAGAGCCACAAACAGCGAGAACAATCCAAGTGGTGCGGTCATACATAAGCTGATAGAAAAAGGGGTTACTTGTGGAGGTGCTTGCAAGTGAGGGGCTCGACGGCGTGGGTGCCCGGGGATCCCGCGGGTGGCGGGACCGGGTCATAACCGCAGCCGCCCCATGGCTGGCAGCGCGCCATGCGACAAATTCCAAGCCAGGAACCGCGCAGCGGACCGTGGACCTCGACCGCTTGCAAGAAATAATTCGAGCAGGTGGGAGAGAAGCGACAACCGGCGCCCGGGCCCGCGGCGAATTTGAGCATCGGATTGAGAAACCGTTGGTAAAAGCGAATCCCGAGGCGGATGGCAGAGCTGAGGGCTTGAGAGATCACGTATTTTCTTCGGGACGGGGAAAAAGTCCCAGCCGTTTTGCCTGTTTCAACCAGTCGGCCTTGAGTTCGGCGAAGCTGGCCTGGGAGGCTGCGGGACGGGCGATGGTGATCAGAAAGCGCCGGAGATCGGAAAACCCGGGGGCGTGGGCTTGAACCAGCGCGCGGAAACGTCGGCGCAACAGGACGCGCTCGTGAGCCTTGCCACTGCGGCGGGTGGTGATGAAGCCGGTTTTCAAGGCATCCAAAGTGGGATCTGCCAGAGTACTCAAAACGACGAAGCGACCCGCTTTGGCGTGGCCGGTGGTCTTGACGCGAGTGAAGTCCGCACGTCGGGTGATGCTGCATTTCCGCGGGAGGCGCATGACGGGGATGCGTGAGGCATCCGTGGCGGCGCGAGAGCGGACGCTCAGGAATGCTGCTGCGTGTGGCGCGCGAATTGCAGTTCAACGCCCTTGGGAATAAGGCGTTTGCGGCCTTTTTGGCGACGGCGGCGAAGGATGTCCCGGCCGGATTGGGTGGCCATGCGGGCACGAAAACCGAATTGTTTTTTGCGGGTGCGCTTGGATGGCTGATAGGTGCGTTTGCTCATGGCTGGTGCCTGTGGGTGAAGATTTGGATGGCCGCCGGCACATCCGGGCGGACGCGGACTCTAGGGGTTGGATCACGGATGTCAATCCGACAGTGACAGGAAAAACGTGTTTTTTGAGAAAAACCTTCCGGAGCCCAGCGATCGAGGGTTTGGGCGGCGGTCCAGAGGGTCGTGGACTGCGGACAAGGTGCAAGGGTCGCCGTCAATGCGACGGGGCACTGAAAGCGAGTTTTCCGCGCAGATGTTGCACGGTTTCGTAGGCGGTGTCGGCCTGAATCATGACCAGATCGCCGGCCTTGGCGGAGGCCAGGGCAAGATCCACGGCCTTGAGGTGGCCTTGGATGCACTCGACTCGACGCACCCGCGACGCGCCATCCAAGCCCTGGGTGATGAGAGTCATGATCTCGCCGGGTTGCCGTCCCCGGACGTAGTCGCCTTCGTAAAGCCAGACTTCATCGAAGTGGGGGGCGAGCATGCGGCCTTGCTCGATGATATCCGCATCACGGCGATCCCCAGCGGAGCTATAAACCACGATGCGTCTTTTGTTCGGAAAATTGTTCAGGGCGTCGAGCAAGGAGCGCAGGGCATCCACGTTGTGGCCGTAATCGATGATGACGCTGATGCCAGAGAAATCGAACATGCTGAAACGACCGGCACTGTGATCGAGACAGGAGCTGAAGCTGCGTGCACCGCGCAGGATGATTGCATCGTCGATGCCCAGCGCCCACGCGGCGGCCAATGCGGCGAGGGTGTTTTCGATTTGGAAATTGATCCGTCCGCCGTGGGTGAGAGGCACATCGTGCAAGGCGACAAAGGGGGCGGCGTAGGCCCCCTCGGCACGCATGATGAAGCCATCGCGGACAAAAATGGCGCGCCCGCCGAGTGCGCAATGGCGTTGGATGACCTCGTGGTCTCCGTCGATGGCAAAAAAGAGGACGCGGCAGGGGTGGTTCTCGGCCATTTTCACCACCAAGGGATCCGCGGCGTTGAGGACTGCGGTACCGCTGGGTGAAACGGCGGCGACCAGGGTTTGTTTCACAGCAGCGAGTTCGCCAGGGGTGTGGATTTCCGCCAGGCCGAGGTGATCCCCCTCGCCAATGTTGGTGACGACGGCGACATCACAGCAATCGAAAGGCAGGCCTTCACGCAGGACTCCGCCACGGGCAATCTCCAACACGGCGGCATCGGTGCCATGATAGGCGAGTACGGCGCGGGCACTCTTGGGTCCGCTGCAATCCCCGGTGTCCAACACCCGGTCGCCCACCGTGACGCCATCGGTGCTGGTCATGCCCACCCGCCAACCCTGTTCTCCTAACAGATGAGCGATGAACCGGGTGGTGGTGGTTTTGCCATTGACCCCGGTAACCGCGACGATGGGGATGCGTCCCGTTTCGCCGGGGGCGAACATCGTATTGATGACGGCTTCCCCCACGTTGCGCGAACTGCCTTCGGATGGATAGAGGTGCATGCGCAGGCCGGGACGGGCGTTGATTTCGATGATCACGCCGTTGCGCTCGCTCAGCGGTTGGGTGATATCAACGGCAACGATGTCGATGCCACAAATGTCGAGACCCACGGTTTGGGCGGCTTCAATGGCGGCCTCGCGGATGCTGGGGTGGACTTCATCGGTGCAATCGACGGCAGTGCCGCCGGTGCTCAGATTGGCATTGCGGCGGATCAGAACCGTGAGTCCGGATTGCGGGACGGCGTCCGGGCTGAGACCTTGCTCACTGAGGACCGCGAGGGCGATGGCGTCGATACGGATCTTGCTGAGGGCCGCGGCATGGCCGGAGGCGCGACGTGGATCCAGATTGGCCTCAGCGATGAGTTCGTTGACGGTGTGGATGCCATCACCGATGACGTGGGCGGGCTTGCGCCGACTGGCGGCAACAAACAGCCTGCCGACAATGAGCACGCGATAGTCCTCGCCTTCGGCAAATTGCTCGACGATGATCGAAGAACTTTCCGCCAGGGCGGCTTGATAGGCCGCGGTGACCTGTTCCTTTGATGTTAGGTTCAAGGCGACCCCGCGACCTTGGTTGCCATCGAGGGGCTTGACCACCACTGGCAGGCCGATCTCCAAAGCGGTGGTCCAGGCCTCCTCCGCGGAATCGACCGGGCGACCCAGTGGGACGGGCAGGCCGACTTCGCGCAGCAAACGGCACGTTAGATTCTTATCCTGGACAATATCCTCCGCGATGGCGCTGGTCTGGCTGGTGGCGGCGGCGAGAATTTTCCGTTGCTGGCTTCCCCATCCGAGCTGCACCAGACTGCCCTCGGTGAGCCTGCGGACGGGGATTCCGCGACTCAGAGCGGCATCCACCATGGAGCGGGTGCTCGGGCCAAGGCACAGGTCATCGGCAAGATCCGTGAGTTCAGCCATGCCGGCGGCGACATCGATTGGCGCCCCCGTCAGAGCGGCATCCAGCATCCGGTGGGCCAGATCAAAGGCGGTGCGACCCACGGTTTCCTCGTCATACTGGACGATGATGCGCAGCAGGTCGGGCTGCGATGTGGCCCTCACGTGGGCAAAGTTCAGGTCCAAATCCGGGCGGGTCTGAAGGTGCAGCGTGAGCTCATGCCACAGTGCGGCAAGCAGGGAAGGCTCCGGCTGGGAGGTTGCCTGCAATTGGGGCGCGCACGCCGGCAGCCACTCGCTGAGCCGGGCTCGCCAATCCGGCGGCGGGTTTTCGCATGGCAGGAAACGCACCCAGCATTCGAGTGCGGTGACACGGGTCCAACGATTGGGTCCTCGCAGAGCAAGGATTTTTTGGACGCTGGAAAAATGACAACTGTCGGAGTGGGAAGCGCTCAAAATGGAGGAGCCGTGGTCAGAACTACTGCAATGGCCGCCCGACGGGAACCAGCGGGCGGACGGGCCAATGTGGTTCGAATTTGCGGGTTTGGCAAGACAATGCTGTGCTACCCGACAATTTTTACATTTCGCCAGTTACGCTTTACAAACCGCCATCCAACAGCACCATTTGTGGCAGCACCCCACCCCCGCCATTCATCTATCAAGCACCACTGCCGCCCAGCCCGCGACGCTCCCGCTCATTGAAAGGCGCCTGGAGCCGGGGGAGCGGGTCATCGCCCGCTTGCAAACGGATTTGGACCGGCAATTGCGGTTTCAAAACGGGTTGTTAGTATTGACCACCCGGCGCCTGTTGGCGCTGGAAGAAAGCCAAGAGGAGGCTGGACAGATCCGGGATTGGGCGTTGGCGGAGATTGAGTCTCTGGAGCTGGAAGAAATGGGAGCCACCGGTGCGCTGCACCTCATGGCGACAGGTCAGCCAGGCGGCAGTCACTGGCGCTTCACCGCCGGGTGCATCAGGGAAGCAGACGCCTTCGTGGCATGCGTTATGGATCACCGGGGAGCCCTGCTCAGCGGCAACCCACCCGTCGAGTCCCAGACAGCTGAGCCGGATGTCGACGACGAGGGGTTGGACTTTAGCGATCTGGTGCGGGATAGCCAACGCGGCAATCCGCTGTTGCGCTTGCTGATGTTTTCCCGGCCGTGGCTGCCCCTCATCGCGTTAGGGCTGGTGCTCACGGTTGCCGCCACCAGCGCGAGCCTGTTGTCGCCGTGGCTCACCGGCTCGTTGGTGGATGCGGTGCTCATTCCGATTCAGACTCAATCGCAGGCACTCCATGTCCAACAAATCACGCCGTATGCCATCATGCTGCTGGGCACGGCATTGCTGGCATGGCTGCTGAAGTGGGGCCGGTCATTTGTAGTGGCGCGCATTGCTGAGCTGGTGACCAGCCGCATGCGGCGGGATTTGTTTGAGCATCTGCAGCGTTTGTCGCTGATTTATTTCAACAAGAAGCGTACGGGCGACCTGATATCGCGCATCAGCTCGGATACGGACCGGCTTTCGATGTTTATCTCGTTGAGCTTCATCGATTTTGTCTGCGATGTGTTTCAATTTGTCTTCACGGCGCTCATCCTGTTCAAGATTCACCCGTTGCTGGCCTTGGTTGCGTTAGGGCCGGTGCCGGTCGTGGCCTGGTTGGTCAAATGCGTGCGCGTGCATTTGCGCAGTTGTTTTGCGGCCTCCGGCCGGGCATGGGGGATCATGCTCAGTGTGCTAACCGACACGATTCCCGGGGTGCGGGTGGTCAAGGCCTTCGCCCAGGAAGAACGCGAGATAGAACGCTTCCGCCAGACCGACCACCATGTGTATGCCACCAATGACCGGGTGAACCGGACGTGGTCGTTTTTTTCACCGATGATAGAGATGTTCACCGACCTCGGGTTGCTGCTCATTTGGATCGCGGGCGCATGGACAGTGGCCCATGGCGAGATTCGGGTGGGTGTGCTCACCTGCTTTATCATGTATACCAGCCGCTTCTACGGTCGGGTGGAAGCCATGAGCCGTTTCTTTGCCTCGGCCCAACGTGCGGCGGCCAGCGCCCACCGGATTTTTGAGGTTCTGGATGTCAAGCCGGACATGCCATCGACCGAAGGGACGCAGCGCATTGGCCGTCTGAGCGGGCGCATTGAGTTTCGCGACGTCAAGTTCCGCCATGGGGCGCGCCAGATCATCCGCGGCATCAGTCTGGACATCGCCGCGGGGGAGATGATTGGTCTGGTGGGGGCCAGCGGTGCGGGCAAAACCACGTTGATCAACCTCGCCTGTCGCTTTTTCGATGTGAGCGGCGGCGCCATTCTTGTGGATGGTCAGGACTTGCGGGACATCCACGTCGAGGACTATCGCAAGAACATCGGCCTGGTGCTGCAGGAACCGTATTTGTTTTTTGGCACCATTTCCGACAACATTGCCTATGGCAAACCGGACGCCTCGCGTGAGGAAATCATCGCCGCCGCCAAGGCTGCCTGCGCCCATGAGTTCATCATGCGGCTCACCGATGGCTATGACTCCATGGTCGGCGAGCGCGGCCAACAACTTTCCGGCGGCGAACGCCAGCGCATCAGCATCGCCCGTGCGCTGCTCATCGACCCGGCCATTCTCATTCTGGATGAAGCCACCTCCTCCGTGGATACTGAAACCGAGCGTGAAATCCAGCGTGCCCTTGACAACCTTGTCCACGGCCGCACCACCATCGCCATTGCCCACCGGCTTGGCACCCTGCGCAATGCCAATCGCCTGGTGGTCATGGAACATGGCCTGATCACTGAAATCGGCAGCCATGACCAACTCCTCAATACAAGTGGCACCTACGCCCGCCTTCACCAAGCCATGTTGGAAGTGTCCCACACATGAAAACACCCGCTGCCCATCCGGACCTGCAACGCTCATCGGTTGGCGCCCTCGCTTATACCGATGTGACCGGCAAACGCCATGACAAGGTGCTGCCCGTGCGCCTGTTTCCCCTCACCGACCCCAACCGCTGGATTTCCATCACCGACCTCCAGGGGCAGGAACTCGCCTGTATCGAGGAGGTGGACGGCTTGCCGGATGATGTTAGAAAAATATTGCTGGAAACACTGGCGGAACGGGATTTCGTGCCGGTGATCCAAGTCATTCATACCATCCGCCACGCCGAGCTTGGTTGTGAATGGTGCGTCACCACCGATCGCGGCCAAACCCGGTTTTGCGTCGAGAACGACGAAAGCGTCGAGGCCCTCGGCGGGGGCAACGTCGTCGTGATTGACCAACACAACACCCGCTACCGCATCCCCGACCTCGCCGCGCTCGATGCCAAGAGCCGCCAAAAATTTGAGCGATATTATTAGAACCGGGGGGCAGGTCGGTTCTTGCCCTTGGGCACCCTTGGGTTTCACACTGGGTCTCGCATGAGCGGCTGGACGGAATCAACCTTGCGGGGCGCAGCCTCGTGGCAAGCCTTCAAGGAAGGCAAAGCCCTTTGCGAGGCTGGCGCGGCCACCGCCGTGAAGTCCGACGCTGCCGGTTGGCAGGGCTCGGTGCGCGCGGGACAGCGCCTGCTGCGCGTCAGCGTGCGCATCAAGTCCGCCTCGGATTTCGACACCCGTTGCGCGTGCCCGGAAAACCAATCAAGTGGTGCGCTTTGTGCCCATGCCGTGGCGGTCGGGCTGGCCGCCCTGCGCGGCACGCTTCCTCTAACAATAAAACCGGATCAGCCCCCCGCCCTGCCATCCCAGGCTTGGGACATAGGCTTCCCACCCAACTGGGGCGAGTCCCTCAGCCGGGGGCGGCTTGCCGCGAGCCTGAGCCGCAATCCGGAGCCGCCCATGCCTGCGGATCAAGCGCTCAGCGCGTGGCTGGCCGCGGCCGGCGGCGCTGAAAAATTCCCGCTGCAGCTGCAACTTGATCGCTCACGGCTCAGCGCCTTTTTGGAAATCCTCACCGGCCACCCGCGAATCCGCATCGGCAAGCAAGGAACGCTGGTGGAAATCCGCGCTGCTGGCAAAATCCGCCTTTGTGAGCTGACCCTCGACCATAACAAGGTGCGACTCATCCCGGAACCGGAGACCCACCCATCGATCGCCATCGCCGGACAGATCTGGCAAATCGGGCCAGATACCCTCACCCGCCTCGGTCAGGAAAATCTCCCTGCCGACCTTGCCACCGCGCTTAGCGATCTCCGCGCCGGACACCCGGTGGAATTGTCGTGCGAAAAGTTCCTCGCCCGCCTCGCAATCTGGCAGGAATGGCTGAGTTTCCCGCCAGATTCCTGGCTCGATAAAATCCACTTCGTCGCCGCACCCTTCACGGTGGCCTTGGCGCTGGATGGTTCGCTCCAACACCTCGAGGCGCGGCTGAGTATCCGCTATCCTAACGCTCCGCCTGTCCCGCCCGGACGCGCCGAACTGCCCCAATTCCCACGCCTCACCGCCAACGACTGCTGCGAAGTCCGCAACCTCGACTTGGAAAACCATGCCTCATTAAGGCTCGCCCAATCTGGCTTCGAAGCCTCCGATGCCGCCGCCGACCGCTGGACCCTGCGTGATGAAAACGCGATCCTACATTTCCTTACCCACACCCTGCCCGCCCTCCGTCGTGACTGGTCAGTCACCGAAGGCGACCGCTTCCGCAACGTCCAGCGCCAGGTCGTCCTCGTCGAACCCAAGATCGAAATTCTTGGCTCAGGCGAAGATTGGCTGAGTTTTAATCTTTCGTTTCAATCGTCCGTTGGTGAAGTGATATCAGCCGCTGATGTCAGGCATTTGCTGCGCTCCGGCAAGGGCCAAGGCGCGACCGCAGGCGGTCGTCGGCTGGTTGTTTCAAGCGATGTTTCCGAGCTTATGGAGCCGCTCTTTGCGGAGCTGGATTTGCAGCAGGAAGGGGGCCATTACCGCGCGTCGTCACGGGCCGCGGAAACCATCCATGAAATCCGTAAAAAATGGGACAAGTCGTTTTCTGACAAGCCTCCAGATGATTTTTCAAAATTCCCAAAACCGCTCACCATCCGCGCCGATCTCCGCCCCTATCAAAACGTCGGTGCCGCATGGTTATGGGACCGGGTCGAACGCTTCGGCGGGGCTCTGCTCGCCGACGACATGGGCCTAGGCAAAACGCTTCAAGCCATCGTTCTGATCGAACGCCTGTTTGAACAATCTCAGCGCCCGAACGAGAGCGAAGTCTTGGTGGTCGCCACCACCTCGCTGCTGGGCAATTGGCGGGCCGAGTTTTTGCGTTTTGCGCCACAGCGGCGCGTGCGGACGCTCCATGGCGTGGGCCGGGATGTGGAACGCGAACGGGTGACGGGCGGCGAGGTCATTCTCACCAGCTTCGCCACCCTCACGCGGGATTTGGCCTGGCACCTGCGGCGCGATTACGCTTTGGTGGTGGTGGACGAAGCGAGTTTGATGCGCAACCCCGACACCGATCACGCCAAAGCCCTCTCCAAACTGCGGGCCCAGCGGCGCATCGCCCTGACCGGCACACCGGTGGAAAACGGCATCCGCGATTTGTGGTCGATTTTCCGCTTCATCCTCCCCGGCTGGCTCGGCAGCCGGGCGGATTTCCGCGAACGCTATGAATTGCCCCTCATCTCGGGCGAGCCGGTGCCAGCCCTGCTGGAGCGGCTTCGCCTCAAGACTGCACCGTTTTCGCTCAGGCGGACCAAGGAACAAGTGGCTCCAGAATTGCCAGCCAAGCTCGTCATCGACGAATTCTGCGACCTCAGTTCCGAGCAACAAACCGTCTATCGCGAGCTCCTCGTGGAAGGTCGCAAACGCGTCGAGGTCCTTCAGGATTCTTCTCAATCAGGGGCCGCCCGCATGCAAATGCTCACCGCCTTGCTGCGCCTGCGCCAGACGTGCTGCGACCTCGCCCTGCTTGGAAGCGAGCGTTTTGAACGATTGCTGGTCGCGCAGCGCTCGACCAAGCTCCAACGCCTGTTTGAGTTGTTGGAAGAAGCGCTTTCTGCAAACCATAAGGTTTTGATATTCAGTCAATTTCAAACCCAGTTACGTGAAATAGAGAAATGCCTGATAGAGCGCGGATGGGGCAGTTTACGCCTCGACGGGCAGACCCGCAACCGCCAGGAAATGGTGGATCACTTCCAATCTGACGGCGGTCCACCGATTTTTTTGATCAGCCTCAAGGCGGGTGGCTACGGCTTGAATCTGACGGCGGCGGACATCGTAATTCACTTCGACCCGTGGTGGAATCCGGCAGCGGAAGCTCAGGCGAGCGACCGTGCGCACCGGATCGGGCAGACCCGACCGGTGACGGTTTACCGTCTGCTCACCCGTGGCACAGTGGAAGAAAAAGTGCTGCGTTTGCAGGCCAAAAAACGCAGTCTCGCCGGTGCCGTCGACGAAGCCGGCCTGAACGATGCCCCGAGTTGGTCACAAGCCGAACTGCTGGCCGTTATGGACGAAACCGCGATGTCCTGAACCCGCGCCGGCTCAGTAAACCGGTGCGCCGGACGTATCTCCGCTGCCTCCGCTGGTGGAGCCGCGGGTCTTGTTGGCCGATTTTTCCATGCCATCGCCGAGTATCCGCATATCGCGGCCAAGGCCGATCGTGGTGTTACAAGAGCTGAGCACAGCGGCCACAGCAACAAGGGCGAGTAATAGAGCTGATTTCATGGGCGCACCGATGAAATAGCACATCCTCCGCCAAACGCAATAGTTAAGTTTGTTTAAGATTACGCCGGAGTTCAACAATTCCATGGCGGATTTGGAAGGCGGCGGTCTGTAATTTTTCAAAATCCGCGCGACGGGCGGGGTCGTGGGTGGTGTCATGGAGGGTGAGGCAGGCACCCAAGGCTTCATTGAGCCAATTGAGGCAGCGTTTGAGCACGGCGAGAACGAAGCCGGTTTCCGGTTGATAGCCGCTGCCGTGGCAGTTCAGGGCACAGGCGAGTTTGGCGCTTACTTGCAGGAGGTTGGTGATGAGCAAATACGAGGGGGACCCCGGCCCGTCATCGCTCTCCAACAGGTCCATGGCCTGGACGGCCAAGGCCTGCGCCCCAACCTGCAAGGGATGTTTGTCGTTTTCGTCAAACGGGATCCCTCCCTCATCATCGAATTCCCCATACTCCTCCTCGAAGTCCAGTTCGTCGTCGTCGTCGAGGAAATGACCGGTCAAGGCGTCCTCATCGTCGTCCTCAAAATCGTCGTCGTCATCCGCCTCGTCGCGCTCGGCCAAGGCGTCGAGCAAGCCATCCCACCCCATGACGAAAGCCTCCTTGCGTTCACTGTCTTCATCATTCAGGTATTTTTCGAGAACTTCCTGATAGGCGTCGGTCAGGCGATCGGATTCTTTGAGGCGCTCTTCCCAAGCGAATTCATCGAGTTCGGCGGCGGGTTCCGCGCCGGGCTCTTCCTCATCGCTGCGTTGGATCACCAGCGCCATGAAATCGCGCATGGCGTTGAGATTGGCAAGTTTCTGCGCGGCTTCGGCGTCTTCATCGAGTTCCCATTCGTGGGGCGAAATGGAGAGAGTGAAGTTGGACGCCTCGATGACCACGCGGCCGTTGAATTCACCAAACCATTCCAGATAGAGCGTGTTGCGCCACTCAAATGGGATGTCCTTGTGCTCGCGGCAGAGGGTATGGAATTCCTCCTCGCTGACCAAGGGCACCTTGGCTTTCTGTGACGCGGTCATGTCGCCCACCACGCCAGTCTGGTCAATGGCCAAACCGGTGGTTTCCGGTCCGGGCCTGGGCGCGGGGTTTTCAAATTGCAGGCGGGTGCCAGCCAGATCGCGCCAACAATCGCCATCCAATGCGAGCTGCAAGGGGGCGTCACTGCCGGCCAGCCAGATTCGGCCCGTGGTGCGACCCTCGACGGTATTGTCGATTTCGCCCCGCACGACTGCTTGATCAATCCGCCACGCCATGCCTGAGTCTCCACACGGGCCAGACGGCCCGTCAAGCAAGTGTGTGAGAATTTAATGATTGGAAGTCGCTGAAGTTTTGATATTCCCTCGCTGCAAGTTGACTTCCCACATGCGCTATCCGACCCGCTTTCAACAAAGATCCCTGTGGAATGCCGCCACCGGGTTGGCCATCCTCATTCTCGGAGCCTTGCTGGTGGGGCTGACCTGGCTGGTGGGGGCGATTTTCGGCTATCTGCAACCGGTGCTCATTCCGCTCATTGTGGCGGGCATCATCGCCTACCTGTTGGACCCGCTGGTGTGTTTTCTGGAAAGGCGCGGCCTGAGCCGCTTGTGGGCGGTGGTGACGGTTTTCGTGGTGATGCTCATCGGCATTGCGTTGTTAACCATGGCGGTGCTGCCGGGCATTCAACGCAGCCGCCTGGCATTGCGGGATCACAGCGTGTCCGTCGCACCGCAGAAATCCGGTGTCACGCCTCCTCCGGTCACCCCTGTTTCCGCCGCTGACAGCTCCCAAGCGACACCGGAGGATGCCCATGCCAGCGACAGACAGGGTTTGACCGCCACCCTGGCCCGTTCGCTGCATGAACTGCGCCAAAACCACCAGAGCGGGTTGATCGGATGGGCACTCACAGAAACCACCGACAGCGGAGAAACGATCCCCTACCCTGGCGGAGCCGCACCCGAGCCGGCCTCGCTGGAGTTTTTCTGGCGCACCCATGGCGGCCGCATGCTCAATCAATACAAAGGGGTGATCACCAAAACCGGGTGGTCGTGGCTCACTGCGGGATCCTCCAAGGTGTTGGGGTTTCTGGGGTTGTTCATTGGCATGATCATGGTGCCGGTCTATCTGTTTTTTTTCCTCAAGGATTCCGCCTCCATCCGCGATCACTGGCATCTTTATGTGCCGCTGAAAGCCTCGCGTTTCAAAACAGAACTGGTGGATACCCTGCAGGAAATCAATGGTTACCTCATCTCGTTCTTCCGCGGCCAGGTGCTGGTGGCCCTCATCGATGGCGTGCTCGTCGGCATCGCCCTGGAAATCTACGATCTGCCGTATGGCTTTCTCATAGGCATTTTCATGGCAATCCTCGGCGTGATCCCCTACATTGGCAACATTCTTTGCCTCATCCCCGCTTGCATCATTGGCTATCTGCATGCCCAGGGCGTGGCTCCTTTCGGGCTGAGCCCGTGGGCTTATGCGGGCGGCGTGGTGGCCATTTTCGTCGGTGTTCAACAAATCAACTCGCTGGTGACGGCACCCAAAATCGTGGGGGACTCCGTGGGACTGCACCCCTTGACGGTGATTTTTTCGATGCTGTTCTGGTCGTTGGTGCTCGGCGGCTTCGTCGGCACCCTGCTGGCGGTGCCCTTCACTGCGGCGGTCAAAGTCTTGTTCCGGCGCTTCATCTGGGAACGCCAGCTGCGCGACGACCTCGTCGAAGAGTTGTAGCGCCGCCTCCGAACGCGCGGCACGCACCGCTCCCAGGCGACGCATGGCAAGCCCGCCTCATTCGCCAAGACGCAGGCGAATGGCTTTTTCCGCGGCTTCGATCCGGATGAGGAGTTCCGGATCGGCTCCGGCGCGCGCGCCATTGAGCAAGGCCAAACTATCAGGACCGCCGACTTTGCCGAGCATGTGGACGATGGAATGGCGTGTACCGCCTGAGACTTCTTGAAAATGACGGATGACCGTGGTTTCAATCGGTGGACCCAGACCCACATAATACGGCTCCCAGGTCCCGGAATCGGCAAGCCACAGTGCGTCTAACAAAGGGATGATGGAGACCCGCTTGGCCTTCACCAGCAAGTCGATCAACTCACGGGGGATCGGCTTTTTCTCCGCGTAAAGTTTCTTGAGCACGGCTTCGGCGGCGTCTGCGGCCTCTGTCGGCTCATCGGACCAGCGCATGAGAGCCCCGCACAAAACGCCCTTGAAGTCCACACCGTCTTCCCTGAGCAGCGCGACCAAGCGGCGCGTGATGTCATTGCGATAAATCTTTGGCTCGACTTCCGCAAGGCGCTTGACCGCGCCTTGCACACGCTCCAAATCGATGCTCTCCAATTCACGCTTGTTCAATTCGTAAAATGCCGGATCCTCCTTGTCCGTGAGTTTTTCCAGCGGGATCGGCACGAAGTTGCCATTGTGGACCCGCACCTCAATGACCTCGATCTCCCTGTGGACACGGCTGACCTCACCGAGCGACGCGGCCAGTTCGGCGAGTTTATCCAGGGTGATGTTCACCCCGCTCACCACCATCAGATAGTCATTGCGCTCACGCGGATAGGGATGTGAGAAATTGGCCTTGGTCACTCGCAACAGGTAATCCCGCACCAGCAGCTTGTTGCTTTCGCTCAATCCCCGCAGCCACAAACCGTAGGCGTGCTTGTCACTGCCTTCGGTCGCGAGTTTGGCACTCTCGGCGGCCAGCGGGTCGGTGCCAATCAACTGCCTGAGTTGGGCAATTTCAGCGTGCTCAGTGTCCTGCGCCGACGGGTGGACTTTGGGCGCGGCGTTGTCTGCGGCGGCGGTTTTGAGGGAGGACGCCTCCTCGGTGTTCACCAGCGGCAGGGCCAGTAACCCCGCGCTGCACAACAACGAAAATAACAGGGTTTTTTTCCGCGCACGGGGGTTGGCATAAAGGAAAAGTGCCGTGGCTATAAGGGCGCTGAAGCCCGCCATCATCATCCGGCTGGCGATGGACACCCCGTCCAACATGCCATTGCGGGTCGTCCCGAAATACAACAACAGCGACATCAACACCATTCCCAGCACCCCGCACGCCCCGGCCACCAACCGCTGCGGCGAGAGGGGCTCGAAACTGGATGTGTCCGGATTGGCCGCATAGCTAACCGTTTGAAAGCCCTCGGGCGGGGCTGCCGCCATCGGTACCCGCTGGTAGCGGTTGACCAATGACTCGGGATGCTCCCCTGGATAGAATTTCCGTGACCTCAGGATCACGTCGTCATTGATCCGAAACCTGCGCTCGCAAGCCCCACACTCCACCGTGCGATCGCGCAAGTCCGCACCCACCTTGAAACGCTGGCCACACGCCGGACAGCGAATGAGAAGCGGGGAAGTCTCGTCGTTCTTTGCTGCCATACGCAGCTCACCCTATTCAACTTTATCCCGAAATGCAATGCCTAACATTACGAAAGTGGGGCGCTTCCACCCGCCCCACTCCGACCCCGCACCATTTTCCGCCCACTACCGTACGGCCATTCCTGCGCCCCGGCCAAGGGATGTGGGACAATTCGCGTGACGGGCTTTACGGGCGGCGAAATTTTTGAAATTGCAGCGATTGAAGGCTTTACAACTCCCCTCCAGCGGCTACTTTTCTGCTCCCCAACACAGGAGAGGTGGTCGAGTGGTCTATGGCACCCGATTCGAAATCGGACGTGGGGTGAAACTCACCGTGGGTTCGAATCCCACCCTCTCCGCTCCTGCCTTTAAGCCGTTGAAAATGCGGCAATTCCTTCATCCATAATGAAAAGTAAAGGGAAAATGGCTGCCACACCGGCGGCACAGGCTCTGGATGTGCGCACCAAGGAGCAATTCGCCGGGGGTCACTTGGTCAAATCAACACGATGAGTGCCGCCGAGGGTCAGCAGCAGCGAAGGCGTCCCCGCTTGGGTTGGTCGGTTTTGCTTGCAATCATGATCTATCTGCTCATCGCCTATCTCGTCATGCCGCAACTCAACCACTGGAGCGCCCGTCGGCATCCGGATCTAACGGCTGGCGAACACCTCACGCAGACCAGCAGCGGCATTCCCGGCGACCCGCTCAACATCGCTGTGGTCGGCAGCGAGGAAGATGTCGTCCGCGCCCTGCATGCGGCGGGTTGGAATCCGGCCAATCCGCTGAGTTTCAAAAGCTGCATGCGCATTGCTGTGGATACCGTCTTCAAGAAACCCGATCCCAACGCCCCGGTGAGCAGCCTCTATCTGTATGGCCGCAAGGAAGACCTCGCTTTTGAAAAAGCCGTCGGCCACAGTCCGCGCGAACGTCACCATGTCAGGTTCTGGCGCTCCGATCAAACCGACGACGGCCGACCACTGTGGATGGGCGCGGCCACTCACGACATCGGCGTGGAACTCAGCCGCACCACCGCGCAAATCACTCATCGCATTGCTGCCGACGTCGACGCGGAACGCAATCTGCTGCTTGCCGAGTTATCGCAAGCCAACCCTCTTCTCACCACGCGCTGGATCGAAGGCTTTCACAAGGTCGTACAAGGCCGCAACGGCGGTGGCGACCCGTGGCACACCGACGGCCAACTGCCCGTCGCCACTCTGCCTTAAGGAAAGTGGAGCGTAGCGGATTCGAACCGCTGACCCCTTGCATGCCATGCAAGTGCTCTACCAGCTGAGCTAACGCCCCTTGTGGGGTTCGCCGCGGAAGATGGGCGGGAAGGGCGGTCGGGTGCAAGACGTTTTTTGAAAAATTCGCACAAAGGGGCCGATTCGGGCGATTTTAGTCGGCCGTGGTCACGCCGGCCGTGCTCCAGACGCCATTCAACAGGCGCGCAATCCCCAGCGGATTGGCATTCTGAAGGGCCGGTGGCAACAGGGCGTCCGGCGTGTTTTGATAGGTCACGGGGCGCACAAAGCGCAGGTAGGCGGCCGGGCCGACCGAGGTGAAGCGCGAATCCGTGGTGGCCGGCCACGGGCCGCCGTGGTTGATGGCACTGCACACCTCCACCCCGGTGGGCACGCCATTGACGATGACACGTCCGGCGATTTGCGTGAGGCTATCTAACAATTCAGGGGCAAGTTCCCCCGGCATGGCAAACACCGAGGCGGTGAGCTGCCCGCCCAGCGACAGCAGCACGGTTTCAATCTGCGCCGGGGCGGTGATGGATACCACCATGGCAAACGGCCCGAATACCTCATGCCGCAGCGAGTCGTCCGCCAGCAGGCCAGCGACATCGGTGACCACCGCCAACGCCGCGCCCTCGCACGCGTCAGGCGCGGCGGCAGCCCGCGCCAGCACGCGCACGGCGGGATGGCCTGAGGCATGCTGGCAGCCTGCCACATAGGATTCGGCGATGCCGGCGTGCAACATCGGTGCGGGCGCCACTTCGGTGATGGCAGCGGCCAAGGCGCAGCGGAAATCCTCCGCGCCCGGGCCTTCGCTCAGCAGGATCAGGCCGGGTTTGGTGCAGAACTGGCCGACCCCTTGGGTGATGGATTGGGCGATGAGCGTGGCAATTTCGGTGGACCGCTCGCGCACCGCGCCTGGCAGCAGGACGATGGGATTGAGTCCGCTCATTTCGGCAAACACCGGAATCGGATCGGGCCGGCTGGCGGCGGCATCAAACAGCGCCCGCCCGCCACTGAACGAACCGGTGAAGCCGACGGCACGGGTGTCCGGGTGTTTGACCAACGAGATGCCGATGGTCTCACCATGGCCATGCAGCATGGCGAAAAAGCCCGCGGGCAACCCTAACGAACTCAGCGCGGCCAGCACCGCTTCCGCCACCAACTCCGAGGTGCCGGGATGGGCACCGTGCGCCTTGACAATCACCGGATTGCCCGTCGCCAGCGCCGAGGCGGTGTCGCCCCCAACCACCGAATAGGCCAGCGGAAAATTGCTGGAGCCAAACACGACCACCGGCCCGATCGGAACTAACAAACGCCGCAGGTCGGGCTTGGGCAGCGGCTGGCGCCCAGGCAGGGCGGTTTCAATCCGCGGATCGAGCCACGTGTGGTCGCGGGCCATGGCCGCGAAGATCCGCAACTGGTGCACCGTGCGCGCGCGTTCGCTGTGGATGCGCGCCTCGCTCAAGCCGCATTCCAAATGGATGCGTTCCACCAGCACGTCGCCCAGCGCGAGCAAATTGGCGGCGATTGTTTCTAACAAATCAGCGCGGGCGGAGCCGGGACAGTTGCGGCAGGCCGCGAAGTCGCGCCGGGCGGCCGCCAGCGCGGCATTGACCTCGGCATCGGTTGCCAGGAAAAAATCCCCCGGCAACGGCTGCAGACCCATGGGTGACAGCGCCTGAAACGGGGTGGCGCTGCCGCGTCTCCGACCACCATCGATAAGGGAATGACCGTGGAATGTGGGCATGAGGGGGTGGATTAAACGTGCTTACTGACACTTCCCTAACAGCTTTGTCTGGGGAATAAGGAGGAGGGACATTCCTGTCCCTTGCAGATCTCGAAGCGGTGGACAAAAATGTCCACCCTCCTTAACCCGGCACTGTGTCACTCTTGTATGTATCTGTTTGGGGATTGTCAGCAAGTGAAGGCGGGATGCGGTTAAGTTGTTAGGAAGGCGGGAGGGCGGGAAACAATTTGGCCAGGACGGCGCGCGCGCAGCGAGCGGCTTCCTGCAACGGCTCGGGTGGGGCTGTGAGGGTGCGGGTTTGCAGCCAGCGTTCATAGGGGGTGACAAAGCCGGCATCCACCAGGTGACCCAGTCCGCGCAACACCCGCGTGTCCTGCTTGCTGCGGGGAACTGGCAGCAGACCCACCCGTGCACCGGAGGAAAGCGCTTCATAGACCATTGAGACCGAGTCCTCGGTCACCCACACTTCCGCGGCCTCGGCCAGACACGTCGGCAACCAATCGCGCGGGGTTTCCACGTGGGGGCAAATCGTCACCGCTGGCAGGCGTTCGCGCATTTGCGCCAGAAACCCGGGCGGGGTGCGGCGGGAATCCGTGAGCCGCCATGGCCCGCCACCACCACTGATGCTTGCCAGCGCGTCTAACAATCGTTCCGCATCCCAGTCATGCGTGGCGGAGGGGCCACCCACCAGCAGGAGTCCGCCGTGGCGCGGCGTGGCCGCCTTGGCAACCACCCGGTTGAGCGCGCCATTGGTGGTTAGAACATTGGCCACGGCCGGGGCTTGGATAAAATCATGAGCGGGCGCAAGGCACAAATCGAACCAACTCAGAGGCAGGCTCGGGCGCATCAGGACAATGCTTGGCACCCGGTGCCTGCGGGCCAACCACAGCAACGCCGGGTGAGTGGCGTGACCGGCGGCGACGATCAAATCCGGCTTGGGCAAGCCAGCACTCGCCCGCAAAGCCGCACCCAAGCGCGACAACAGCCCGGGTTTACCCGCAAGCGAAAGCTCATGGATCGCGCATGGATGCAAGCGCGCGATGGCTTCAACCAAGCCAAGGGCTTGGTTGGCGTGACCCGGCTTGCCATCGCCGAGCCACCAGATGGTGAGAATGGGGTCCACAGCGGCGCCAGCATGGCATGCTTGCCCGCAGCACGCAAGCCGCCCCTTGCACCCAAGGGGCAATCTCCGAATCGCCGCTCCTTGAGGAATTGCCACACGGCCACAGGGAGGGTCCGTGCCGGCATAAATCAACTTTTCTTAACTTTCCGCTTTTCTTAGATGGACTCAAAGTTTACCATGGGTCGCAATGAAATACGTATGGATCATTCTGGCGGTGGTAGCGCTCAATGGCTGCAACACCCTCATTGGCCTCGGGCGGGACAGCAAGGCGTGCTTTTTCTGGACCAACGACAAGATTCACCAGATGCATAATAACGGGCAGGGCAACTGAGGAATGCCCTTGCCACATGGGCGGTGTATTCTTGACGGGGCGGTCTGAGAAAACCAAGGTGACGGCATGGACGCCACTCTAACACCCGCGCCGGACTTGCAGAACCATCAAGCCCCCCCGAAGACCTGCGGCATGGCAGTGGCCAGCATGGTTTGTGGCATTCTCGGGTTTTTCACACTCGGCCTGACCGGGGTGGCGGCGGTCATTCTCGGGTTTCTGGGACTGTCAAAAATCAAGCAATCCGGCGGGGCGCTGGAAGGCCGGGGCATGGCCATTGCCGGACTGGTCACCGGGGGCATGACCGCGGTCATTCTCGGGGTGGCCATCCTCGCGAGTCTGCTAACGCCGGCGCTTTTCAGTATGCAGGGCAAGGCCGACCAAGTCATGTGCCTCAACAACCTCAAATGCTTGTCCGCCGCAATGCGGGAGTTTGAAATGGATTTCGGTTCCTTCCCTAACGATGTGGTGGCGGCTCGGGAGGCCCGCTTCGCCAAACTCACAGGCGCGGACTGCCTCAAGCAGCTTGAAGTGGCCGGCATCATCAACAACCTCGACGTGCTGCTCTACACAGGCCGCCAGCAAGGACAATGGCTGTATTTCCCAATCAGTGGAGCTGCCGTGCCGAGTGCCGCCCCGGTCATGATCTCCCCTCCCCTCAAGGACAAGATCGCCGTCCTGCGGGCGGACTCCAGCGTGACCCTCTATCCCGTGGCGTCACGCGAATCCATCCTGCGCTCGGCCACGGTGGCTCCAGTGCGCATCCCATCGACCAAGCGCAAGCACTGAGGTGTCGCCCGCAACAAGCCGCCACGGCGACCCGCGGCGGCTTGCGATTGCTCTGAGTGGCCGATCTTCTCACATGGCGAATTGTGCCACGTATGGTTTGACCAAGGCTTGATAGTCATTCCACGTCATCCGAATGAGTTCGGTGTGAGAACCGGCATTGAAGACGATATCCGGTTCCACCGCAAGTTCGGGTGAGACATAAACGGACATGTCGTAGAGATTGCCGAAGGGCGGCATGGCACCGACTTCGCAGTCGGAGAAACAGTGTTTGAATTCATCCTCATGCGCCAGTCGGACATCGTCGCATCCGGTCAAGCCCCGCAGTTCTTGCACCTGCACCCGTCGATTCGCCGGTAGCACGGCCATCGCCAATGCGCCGTCGATAATGACCATCACGGTTTTCGCCAGGCCACCTCCCGGGATGTGGGCCGATTGCGCCACTTCCTGCGCGGTGAAGGCCGGCGAATGCCGGATCGTCACATATCTCACATTTCTTTCGTCAAGATAGTTTTTGAGTGATTTCGCTAGCATGGAATTTTTCTCGCTTTCCGGTTGCCGGGCACGCCGGGCGTGCCCGGAGGGTTTGTCAATCGTGGCGCGGTGCCACGGAATCCCTCCCGCCGGGCGACGCGTGCATTGCCGCAGCGCGTTGCCGGAGGGAACATGTTCAGGGTGTGTTGAGGGTCACCATCGTCACCTCCAATCAGGTCGTTTACCAGCGGTGAAGAGCATACGTCCGCATTCGCGCCGTGTCAAACGGCAGTGTTCGCATGCCATGCCCGCGGGGAGAACAAGAGTCGGCACCTCTTCGTAGGCGCGTTCGTTAGAACGCGGGGGATTGATCGGGACCGCGGAGTCGCCCGTCCGCGTTCTAACGAACGCGCCTACAGGAAGAGACAGAGCCCGTGGACCAACAAACCCGCCGGACCATTGAGGAGGCATGCAAGAATGCCGGATTAACGCCGTAATGGTCCGTGCAATTCCCGATCCAGCAATACCCTCCGCCGCATGACTCCCTTTCTTCTTGCATCACCCCATTGTCTTCCCCGCGCCATCAGGACATGCCTCCACGGCACGCCGCAGTTGATGCTAGGCGCTCTCCTCATCGGCAGCATCGGTCTGGCGTGGGGCGAAGATCCCTTCGCCAAGTCGGCGGCAATTGTGTCGCGCCACAAGGCCGTGTTTAACACCCCGCCCAAGCAAGTGCCATCGTTTCACGGGGTTGATAGTCCGATCACCGGCAATGGCGACATCGGCCTGACCGTCAGTGGTCGTCCCGCCCGGCAGCGCTATTGGATCTCCAAGAATGATTTCTGGAAATCCGGGCCGGACTACAAACAATGCGGGCCGAGCTTGATCGGCGGCATCGATGTCCGCATCAATCAACTCCAGGATGCCTCCTATCACGTGGAGCAAATCCTCTACCAACCGGTGCTCCGATCGACCTTTGCCACGCCGGACACGACCGTGACCCTGGAGGCCCGGGTGGTGGCCAGCGACGGCATGATTCTGCTGGAGTTGTCGACGGACAAGCAAGCGGTGCAAGTGGAACTCAACCTGTGGGCCAAGGACGGGTTCGGCTCAGAAACGGCAACGGGGCAGGACGGTGATGTCGTGTGGGTCTCCCGCAAGTTCAAGACACCCGACCTGTTGTTCCCTTCGGAGGCGGTGGTGGCCCTCCGCACGACCCCCTCCCGCGGCACCTCGTTTTCCCTGCAACCCGGCCAACCTGTGACCATCGCCGCGGCGGTGATGACCAATCATGACACAAAGGACTACGACGCGTTGGCACGGGAAAAGGCCAGGCGCGCGGATCCCGCCGTCATCGCCCGGCTCAAAGCCGAGCACCAAAAGTGGTGGCAGGAATTCTGGGCCGCATCCTACGTCGAACTCGACGACAAACTGCTGGAGAAATACTACTATGGCTCGCACTATATCATGGCCTGTTGCAGCCGGAACGGAAAGTTCCCCCCCGGCCTTTATGGGAATTGGATCACCTCCGACCGCACCGCATGGTCCGGCGATATCCACCTCAACTACAACCATGAGGCGCCGTTCTGGGCGCTCTATTCTTCCAACCGGGTGGGTCTGACGGATTGCTACGACACCCCTTTGTTAGAACATCTGGAGGAGTTTCAGGCCGATGCGCGCAAACTCCTGAACAAAAATGGCGCGTACGCCAGTGTCGCGCTCGGGCCCAAGGGCCTGACCTGCAGGTTTCAGGACAAGGCGGGAATGGATGCGTCCTATCAGGAGAAATGCGGCGAAAATTCCAGCTATCAGGATCTGGCGGGGACACCGATGTTTCTCGGCCAAAAGAGCAACGCGGTCTTTGCCAGCATGAACATGGTCCTCAGATATCAGTACACGTATGATACGGATTACGTGGCCAAGGTCTATCCCTATCTGGCGGCCGTGGCCGGGTTTTGGGAAGACTACCTCACGCTGGAAAATGGCCGCTATGTGATTCATGACGACAATTTCGATGAGGTCGGCCCATGGCAGGGAAAGGACTGGAAGCAGAGCTATGGCGATTTCAACCCCTCCCCTACCCTCGGTTTTCTGCGGGTGTTCTTCAAGGCGATCATCGGCATCAGCGAGGATCTGAACCAGGACGCTCCCAAGCGCGAACAATGGCGCCTGATCCTCGCCGGCCTGAGCGATTGGCCGGTCGCCGAAGAGAACGGCAGCAAGCGGTTCCGGGCCTGCGAGGGTGGCAGCAGCACCGCCGCAAAATCCATCGGGCTGGATTACAGCATCATGCACGGCCTGGTGTTCCCGGCCACCAACATCGGGCTGAACTCGGAACCTGTTTTGTTAGACAGGATCCGCAAGGATCTGGACCGGTGGACTAACAAGGAATGGCTGCATCACGGCAACGCGTTTCAGAGCGTCTTCATTGGTGCGGCGCGAGTGGGATATGATCCGGATTTCCTGTTTGCCAAGGCCCGTGCCAAGATTGCCGCCGATGCCTATCCCAACCTGTGGATTTATGCCGGTGGCGGTGGCATCGAGACCTGCAGTGGCATCCCGGGCATGCTCAATGAAATGATGCTGCAGAGCCATGACAATGTGATACGGGTTTTCCCGGTTTTTCCGGCCACGCAAAAGGCGTCCTTTTATCGACTCCGGACCTTCGGGGCCTTCCTGGTGTCCAGTGCGATTGACAACGGGGCCATAGCACAGGTGGTAATCGAAAGCGAAAAGGGCCGGCCCTGTGTCATGCTCAATCCATGGCCCGGCAGGACCGTGGCCATCCACCGCAACGGCAAGCTGGCGCAGCACCTGACCGGCATGCAATTGCAATTGGCCACAGCCGCAGGTGAGCACCTGCTTCTGGTCCCGGAGCACCCATGAAAATCCGCGGCAGGAGAGTCGCCTCGCGCTAGACAAGCGCATGCAGGGAACTGGCAGGACCCGTTCCATGGGTAACAGCGATTCTTTGGCGGTTCGTAGCTGCGGCTACCAGCCGCAGATAACCATTCAAAGATAAGTCGGCGGACCGAGCCGCTCCGCCCTACCCGGCGATTCTTTGGCGGTTCGTAGCTGCGGCTACCAGCCGCAGATAACCATTCAAAGATAAGTCGGCGGACCGAGCCGCTCCGCCCTACCCGGCGATTCTTTGGCGGTTCGTAGCTGCGGCTAGCAGCCGCAGAGTCCCGCTCCATGAGAGCCCCTTACTGCGCATGGGCCTTGACGAAATCAATGTCGGCGCGGACCTGCGGCACGCTGTCCATCCAGTCGTTCTCATGCTCGATGGAGATGTGGCCGTCGAATTTCTGGCGCTTGAGCTCCTCGAGGCAAGCGGCGACATCCACCACCCCTTTGCCGGCCACCACCACGTCGGCCTCGCCGGTTGCGGCCTTATCCTTGAGGTGAACGCTGATGATGCGGCCACTGAGAATGCGCAGGCAGTCGATGGGTTTGAGGTTGGAGGTGCACCAGTGACCGAGGTCGGCACAGGCGCCGATGCGGGGGTCCCGACTTTCAACGACACCGAGGATGTAGAGGGGATGCCAGACCTTGTAGTCGGGCTCGGCCATTGATCCGCCGTGCTCATGAAAGGCCACCCGCAGGTCAAACTCCTTGGCGGCGGCTTCCCAATCTGCGACCCGTTCGGTTGACTCCGTGCAGACCGAATACAGTTCCAATTTTTTGGCGAAGCCCATGATGGCGCGGACTTCCTCGCCGTCCTTGGCCGCGACGACGCCGTAGTTGACCGGGCGCACGCCCACCCGGACGCACTCGGCCCTGAGTTCGGTCATCGCCGCTTCGGACATGGTGTGGTGAACCTTGTCAGCCGATCCGGGTTTGAGGACCTGGCCGGGATAGAACTCGATCACGTTGCCGCCGGCTTGCTTGGTCTTGGCGATGGCCTCGAAGGCGCTGAATTCCTTGAACGTGTACGCCTGTGCGCCGATGAACCAGCCGTTCTGGCGGAGATTCTCCGGGATGGGGGCGGCATTGAGGGTGGCGGCGAGCGCAAGGGCGAGGAGGGCTATGGGGCGGGCGGCTTTTGTCATGGGGAGTTGAAGCATGATTGCGGCAATCCATACGGGGGTGGCCCGACGATCCTTGCGCCGTGCTCCGGACGACTCGTTGCGGGCACCGGTGGTGAGTGGGTTTGGCCAGCCGCGGTATGGCTTGCGCAAACAATGAAAATTTTTTCTTTTAAGGTCCGGCCGGGGCATGTATGGAGATGGGCAGGCCTTGGCCGCCGCGTTTCGTTTGCAAGCCACCGGATTTCTATCAGCCGGCCATGGGTTGCAAACGCGAGCCTGTTATGCTCCAATGTCTATTGCCGTTACCCCGCTTGCCTACCCAACCTGCTAGAAATCATGAAACCATTGTTCACCTGTGCCATCGCCATTTGCCTGGGCGCCTATTGCCCGCAGGCATCCGCCCACCCGCATGACGGGGAGGAGCCCTCACTGCTGCCAGACGTGTCGGTCAAACAGCCGCCGGCCAGCCAACCCGCGGCGGGCGGTGTGATCGGCGGCAGCGGCGCGTTCCGCTATCAATATTTGCCGGACAAGCTCGTTCTGCCAGCGGCAGTGAAGATGCGCCACGGTCACGGCTTGTGCCATGATGCGGCCGGCAACATCTACTTCACCTACGAGCCGGAAACCGTGGATGCCGCCACACGTTGCCTGGTGCGCTTTGCGCCGGATGGCAACGGTGCCCAGCTGCTTGGCAGCGACAACACGCTCGCCTTTGGCGCGCCGCATGGATTGAACATCCACGTGGACGCCGCCGGCAAGGCCCATCTCTATCATGCCAACAACGCGGCCACCGTGTTCAAGACCACCCTCCAGGGCGATATCGAATGGACCCAAAAATGGCCGCCCGCCATGGGCAACTACCACCCCACCGATGCGCTCGTCACTCCAGACGGCCAACGCGTGCTGGTGGCCGATGGCTACGGCAGCAGCATGATCCACGCGCTGGGCACCGCCGATGGCGTCTATGCCGGCAAATCCTGGGGCGGTCTGGGCGCGGCTCACGGCGAATTCAATTGCCCCCATGGCATCACCTACGACCCGCGCCGCAAACTCTTGTTAGTGGCGGATCGCGGTAACCACCGGCTCGAATATTACAGCCTCAACGGGCTCTATCAAAGCAGTGTGGAAACCCCGGCCAGCAAGGCGCCTTGCAACGCCGACGTTTGGGGCGACTATGTGCTGGTCCCCGACCTCGATGGCCCGCTCGTCATCCTCGACAAGGACAATCAGGCGGTGTCCGTCATTGACGTCGGCAAATTGCTTGGCAGCCAGGGGTTCCAACACCCGCATGACGCCATCTGGCTGCCTAACGGCGATATCGTCGTCTGCACCTGGAACCCCGGTCGCCTCGGCTACTGGAAACGCCTGCCAGAGGTGGGCGGCCAATGAACCTCAGGCGAGGATGTCCTTGATGACCTTGGCGGGTTCCACGCCGGTGAGGCGGATGTCGAGGCCCTGGCTGCGGATGCCCATGCGTGAGTGGTCGATGCCTAGCAACTGCAGCAGGGTGGCGTGGAAGTCGCGGATGTGGACCGGGTCTTGGACGATGTTGTAGGAAAAATCGTCGGTTTCGCCATAAGTCATGCCGCGCTTGACGCCGCCGCCGGCCATCCAGATGCAGAAGTTCTTCGGATGATGGTCGCGGCCGTAATCGTCACGGGTGAGTTTGCCCTGACTGTAAACAGTGCGGCCGAATTCACCGCCCCAGATGACGAGGGTATCATCTAACATACCTCTGGCCTTGAGATCCTGGACGAGGGCGTAACACGCCTGGTCCACATCCATGCACTGCGAGCTGAGGTGTTCGGGCAAGGTGCCGTGCTGATCCCAGCCGCGGTGATAGATCTGGGTGAAACGCACGCCGCGTTCGGCCATGCGGCGGGCGAGCAGCGCGCAGTGGGCGAAACTGCCGGGCTTTTTCACATCCGGGCCGTACAGCTCGCGCACACGCTCGGGTTCTTTTGATAGATCGGTGAGCTCCGGCACCGACGCCTGCATGCGGAAGGCCATTTCATACTGTGCGATACGGGTGAGGGTTTCCGGGTCGAGAAAGGCGTCCGCCTCCTGGTGGTTGAGGGCGGCGAGACCGTCGAGCATGCGGCGGCGGGTGGCGCGGTCCATGCCGGGCGGGTCGTCAAGGTATTGGATGCCGCCACCGGTGGGACGGATGGCCACACCGCTGTGTTGGGATGGCAGTGGTCCGCTCGACCAGAGGCGGGCGGAGATGGCCTGGACGTTGGAATTGGGATTGGAATGTTGGGCGTGGAGGACGACGAAGGCGGGCAGGTTCTCGTTCATCGAGCCCAGGCCGTAGGACAGCCATGAGCCGATCGAGGGCTTGCCGGCATTCATGTTGCCGGTGTTGATCAGGCTGTTGGCGGGTTCGTGATTGATCGCCTCGGTGTGCATCGTCTTGATCACGCACAGGTCGTCGGCCATCTTCGCCGTCCACGGCAACAGCTCGCTGAACCATGTACCGGCCTGCCCGTGTCGGGCAAACTTGAACTTGGTGGGCGCCACGGGAAACCGCGCCTGGCCGGAAGTCATGCCGGTGAGCCGCTGGCCCTTGCGGATGGAATCAGGCAGATCAACGTCGAAAAGCTTGTCCAGCCCGGGTTTGTAATCGAGCAGGTCGAGTTGCGACGGCGCACCTAACATAAACAGATAGATCACGCGCTTCGCCTTGGGCGCGAAGTGCGGCAGCAGCTTGTCAACGGCCAGCGCCGCGCCGGTGTCGCCGCGCAGGCTCTCACCTAACAAGCTGGCAAGGGCCGCCACGCCGAGGCCGCGCGCGGACTGGCCGAAGAAGTCGCGGCGGGTCAGGAAACGATGGTAGGATTCGCAGGCCATGGGTTGGAACGGGTGGGATTACCGGTTGAGGGCTTCATCGAGGTTGAGGGTCTCGCTGGCGACCAGCGTCCATGCCGCCAGTTCCGCGACGGCGAGGGACGCGTCCGGCGCGCGCTCGCCGTAGCCTACAAGTTTCTTGGCGGCGTCTTGGGATTTGCCGAAGGTGGTCCGAAAATCCGTTAGATCCGCGGTCAGGACCGGCAGTTCGGCCGGTTTGGGCGGGCGTGCCAGCACCAAACGGTAGAGCCAGTCGAAGCGTTCGGCATCGGTGGCTTTTTGTTTGAGAACGCGCTCGGCGAGGACGCGTGCGGCCTCGACAAACTGGATGTCGTTGAGGGTCACGAGGGCTTGGAGCGGGGTGTTGGTGCGTTCGCGGCGGACCGTGCAGTTTTCGCGGGACGGGGTGCCGAAGGCATCCAGCGCGGGATGCGGCGCGCTGCGTTTCCAAAACGTGTAAAGGCTGCGGCGGTATAGGGCGTCGCCGCTGTCCCGCACGTACTTGCTGGTGTTGGATTCCTTCATGGCCACCGATTCCCACACGCCATCGGGCTGATAGGATTTGACGCTGGGACCGCCGAGCCGGTTGACTAACAGCCCACTGACGAACAGCGCCTGGTCGCGAATCATCTCGCCGTCCAGGCGTTGGCGCGGTCCGCGGGACAGGAGTCGATTGGTGGGGTCGTGTTCGAGCTTGGCCGGAGTGGTCACGCCGGATTGACGGTAGGCGGCGGAGGTCACTAACAATTTCAGGAGATTCTTCACATCCCAGCCGCTGTCGCGGAACTCGAGGGCGAGCCAGTCGAGCAATTCAGGGTGGACCGGTCGTTCGCCCATGACGCCGAAGTCTTCCGACGAGGCCACCAGACCGGTGCCGAAAACCTGCTGCCAATACCGGTTGACGGTGACGCGGGCGGTGAGCGGGTGGTCGGGATGAATGAGCCAGCGGGCGAGGCCGAGGCGGTTCTTGGGGTCGGCCTTGGCGATGCGCACGCCAAAGACGGCAGGAACATCAGCCCCCACCTTGTCCTTTTTCTGGGTGTAATCGCCGCGGTTGAGAATGAAGGCGGACGGCTCCTCGGGATTCTCCTTCATCACCAGGGTGGTCACACCGCGCTTGTGGATCGCCTCGGCTTCGGCCTGCAGGGCGGCGATCTCGCGCCGGAGCACCTCGACCGGGGATGGGGCGTTATTAATGTTAGATCCGGGGTCCGCCTGCGGGGAAGGATCGGTCACAGCGGGTGGCGGTGGCTTGGGTTGTTCGGCCTGGGTCTTTTCGGCATCTTTAAGCGCCTGTTGTTTTGCCGGCAGCAATGCGTTGAGTTCGCGCCAGCGCGCGGTGTCCTGCGGCGTGGGGACTTTAAGGTTAGGGGCATGATCCGCGGAGTTGCCGTCGAGGGCGGACATCGGGTTGTTGCGGAAAAACGCGCTGAGTTGATAGAAATCCTTCTGCGAGATCGGATCAAACTTGTGGTCGTGGCAGGCCGCGCAGCCGGTGGTTAGACCCAGCCAAACTGTCGAGGTGGTGGACACCCGGTCCTTGGCGTAAGTGGCGAGGTATTCCTCAGCGATGGCGCCGCCTTCGCCGGTGGTGGCCAGGCAACGGTGGAAGCCGGTGGCAATTTGTTGTTCCAAGGTCGGGTTGGGCAACAGGTCGCCCGCAAGTTGCTCAAGGCTGAACTGGTCATAACGCTGGTTGGCGTTGAACGCATTGATCACCCAGTCGCGGTAGGGCCAGATGCTGCGGTAGTTGTCGATGTGAATGCCGTGGGTGTCGGCGTAACGGGCCGCATCCAGCCAATAGCGCGCCTGATGCTCGCCGTAGGCGGGCGAGGCTAGCAAACCATCGACGGCTTTTTCATAAGCCTCGGGGCGGGTATCGGCGACAAAGGCGTCCACCGCTTCCGGGGTCGGCGGCAGGCCGGTTAGATCGAGGGTGACACGGCGCAGCAAGGCGGCCTTGTCGGCTGCGGGGGCGGGAGCGAGGTTGTCCTTTTCGAGGCGGGCGAGGATGAAGCGGTCGATGGGGGATTTTGGCCAGGCGGAATCTAACACATCCGGGACAGCCGGGCGTTTGGGCGGGATGAACGACCAATGTTCCTCATAAGCGGCCCCTTGGTTGATCCATTTCTCGATCAGGGCGATATCGCGTTCGGAAACGACCTTGCGCGATTGTGGCGGCGGCATAACCTCCTTGGGGTCCTTGTGCCGCATCCGCCTTATGACCTCGGAACTGGCAGCCTGACCCTTGGTGATCGCAGGTTGCCCGCTTTTCATCGGCCTGAAGGCAAACTCGGCGCGATCCAGACGCAGGTCCGCCTTGCGGGAGCCGGAGTCGGGACCATGGCAGAGATAACAATTCTCGGAAAGCAGAGGCTGGATGTGGGTGTTGAAGGTCACCACTTCAGGCAGCGCCTGGCCGGCGGGCGCGGGATCGACGCGCACCTGGATTTTTTCCTCCTCGCCGGCGAAGCGTTTCCACGCTACCCCGGGCACGTAGTTAATCCCAACGATGATGCCGCCGGCAACAACCAGGGACCCGACAAGGGCAAGCGAGCTGGGGAGTTTCATGGCGGGCGGGTCAGGGTGGGTTGGCGGAGGGGCTGGCGGACGCGTCCTTGCCCGCCGCTGCCGCCGATTTTGAAGTTGTAGGCAGACTGAGGTTGACGTCAACGCCGGGTACGGCGGCGCGGAGTTGACTGGCACCTTCCTCGGTGACCTGCGATTGCCATAGATAAACTTTTTTCAAATGTTTCAGAGGCGCGAGGTGTTGCAGGCCGGCATCACTCACGCCCGTGCCATAGAGGTTGACGACCTCCAACGAGGCGACTTTGCCCACATGCACCAAGCCCGCATCGCTGAGCGCGGTGTTCTGGAGTTGAAGGTTGCGCAGTTTGACAAAGGGCGCGAGCGCAGCCAGCCCGGCATCGGTCACCCGGGTTTGCTGGAGTTCCATGGCGACCACACTGCCGGCCACCGGGGCCAGGGCGTTGAGCTGGGCGTCGCCGACTTCGGCCGCATGAATGCCGGGCGCATATTCCAGTTCCGGCTGGCCGGGAACCACGCACGCGAGGCGGCCCGGCAAGCGGCTGCGCAACGTGGCCAGCGCCGTTTCGAGGGCTGCGGCCTCGGCTTGGATCTTGGCCTCCAAGGTCTTGCGCTGGGCAGGGGTGAGCAGGGAATCGAGGGCGGCACGGACGGCGGCGGTGAGCTCATAATCGCCGACCGTTTTGTCGCCGGGGGCTCCGTTTTCGATCCAGAAATTCAGCACAGTGATTTGTTCCGCGGTGGGTTGGGGTTTGCCTTGCGGCGGCATGTGCTTCTCGTCGTCGGGGTCAAGGTGGAGGCGTTTCAAGACAAGGCTGTCCTTGGGATTGCCGGGGGTAATAGCGGCTCCACTCGCCCCGCCCTTGAGCACGCCGGCAAGACTGTCGAGGCGCAGCCCCCCCTTCATCTTGCCCTCGTGATGGCAGGAATTGCAGCGCTCCTCCAAAATCGGTTGAACGACCTCGTCCCACAGCAGGCGCTGCCCGGTGGGCTTGATCACCAGTGCGTTGGCATCGCGCTTGGGCTTGAGCCCGACAATCTTGCGGACCGCATCCGGCGCGTGATCCGTCAGGTAGGTTTCGCCGTGGGTGAGGCTCGCGCCGTAGTGGCCGGCCACCGCCATGATCCCGCATGTTAGAACCAGGATGGCATTGGAGATGCCGTGGAGCACGCCAGCCCCGATACGACTCGAGGAAAGCCGGAAAATGAGCGCAAGGTTGGCACCCAAAGCCGTGGCCGCCCCCGCCCACAGGTGGCGGTCCAACAATTCCTTCTCGTAGCCACCGCTCTGGGCCAGCAACCAACCACAGCCGCCCCCCAGCGTGCATCCCGCCGCGCCCCACGCCAATATCACGGTGACCGTCGATGCATCGGGACAGGGCAGAAGCCGACGCAGGACCGGCAGGCGTGCGGCCTCAAAGGCCAGCGCCATCAGCAACAGCACAATCGGAAAGTGCAACACAAAGGGGTGAAAGCGACCTATCCACTGCGCCACCTCCGGCGGCGTCCCGTCCCAGGCGACCTTGTCGATCAAAAGCGCGGCAACGGCCAGACCAAGACCGAGGGAGGCCACCAGAAGCCAGCGCACGCGGGCGATTGGCTTGGCAGCAGATGTGGCGGGTGCGGATTCCATGCGAGATAGGCGATTGTGACGGTTGCCGCGACGGCAGGCGTCTCATAACGGAGGATAGCACGCAATTGTTGCGAAGAATTAAAGAATGGAAAGTCATTTTTTTCGCCAGGCCGGTAAAATCGCGGCATCCAAGCCGGATGGGAGGGTTTTTTGGCTATGTCACACAGCCGGCGGCGACGTGTCAAGCGCCCGTCCTCCCGCCATCACCACGCCTTGAGCCGCAGGCCGAGCTGGCCGGACAGGCCGGCGTCGGCATCCCGCTCGAAGAGCGTGTCGCCGTGGGGCGTGGTGTATTTGATGTTGTTGGCAATCACCATGCCGACCCCGAAGGAGAGCCAGAGTTTGTCGGTTAGACGGCGGTCGGCAAACACGCCTAACTGATAGGACGTGAGATCGATCGAGCGCGAGCCGGCGGCGTTGTCGCTGACATTCCAGATGCCGCCGCAGGCTTTGGTGCGGAAGGAGAACGACCAATCCCGGGAATAGGTATAAGAAGCGATGAAGGCCGGGCCGTAGAGGCCGATGCGGACGTCGTCATTGACGATCCAATCGAAGCCGATGCCGGGGTAGCAGGTGAGATTGCCGTTGAGGTTGCAGACCGCGGCGCCGACCCCCAGGATGAAATGGTCGTTGAAGCGGTAGCCGCCGCCGGCAGCGACGTCGAAGGTGAAATCGTCGCCGTTGATGGATTTGAAATCGGACGCGAGTTCCGCGCGGGCCCAGGCGCCGTAGATCCACGGTGAGCTGTCGCTCATCGAGACGGCGAAGGCGCTCAGTCCGAGCGAATGCAGGTCTTCGTCGTGCATGGGAAAGCCTGCCGGCCGGTTGCTGAAGTCGAGGTGGGTCAGGGTGTATTCGGCGAGCGGCACGACGAGCCAGCCGTTGGCCAGGGTGATGGGCCGGGACAGTGCCGAGCGGAGTTCGAACTGGGTGATTCCCAGGCTGCCCGCGCCGTTGTCCAAGTCCAAATCGCTGGTTTGATGGAAGGTGGCACGCGCGGCATCCATGGCGGGCATGTTGAAGTTCGGCAGTTGTGCCGAGGCGGCAAGCGTGCTGAGAAGCGTGGCTGAGAGGGTGGATTTCCAATACATGGTCTAAGGGAAATACGGAGGATTCCCGTGCTTGGCAAGACATTGCGCACAGTCTGCAAATAAAATCGCCGACGCGGCGCGCGTCGGAAACATGGACGCGAATCACCCGGGCGGAATCGGCTTGGTGGACGTGAAACTCTTCAGTCTTCGGAAATGCCTTGGTGGCACCGAAGCCGACCCGAGCTTCACCGTGGCATGGGGCCCCCGCCTTTTCCGCGCTTGCTGGGATGGCGGCCGGAAGTTCCCGCGCAGTTTGTCACTCATTTGTCACCAGCCGTTTCGTTAGGCAGTGAGCCAGTCGGCTCTTGCGAGCGCGGACCAGCCATAGCGACGATTGAAGCCAGAATTACCACGAGCCTCGGAGTTACCCATCCATCCCGCAGGGTCGAGGAATTTCATTGGAATAATCGGCACCAGAGTGGGCATGTGCTCCTCCGCCTCCTCAACGCCCCTCAACCCGCGCTTCACCCGCGAACATTTGGAGCTGTTGAAGGAATGCCGCCAGTTGGTCAAAAAAGAGAAAGCGGCGGCAGCCAAGACGCAGTAAGCGGGGCGCTTGACTGCTACCATCCTGATCGTCTCAGGCCCGCTCAGCGCCGCCCTGGCCGTGGCGGAAGCCACCGATCTGGGGTTTGTGCCGGAACACTTCCGACTCTAACACATCAGGCATCAATCCAGCGTGAAGCGGTTGTTACCGGTCTTGATGTGGAAATCCCCGTTGCTTGCCGCGGGCATGGGTCACTTGCGTACGGCCGTTTGGCCCTCGAGTTTTTGCAAGGTTTCGGCGAAGCGTTTGCCCATTTCGAGGGTGCCGGCGGTGTTGAAGTGGGCGGCATCGACGATACCCAGGCCGGCGGTATCGACATAGGCACAGCGCGGGTCCTTTTTGCCAAGGGCCTTTTGGGCCTCGATGATCTTGGGCATAAACGCGTTTTTGCCGCCGCCAAACTGGGCGTTGATGCCCACCAGCGCGATCATGCGCGGGGAGTTGAGGTCCTTGCGCAAGGCGGCAAGCATCGCCGCCAGCGCCTTCTCGTAGTTGGGGGCGTCGGCCTCGGTGGCATCTGTCTCGCCTTGGACCCAGACCAGCGCGCGGACCCGGAACGTGACGCCCTGAGCGCGGGCGGCGGTGGCGGCGGCTTTGGCTTCGTTGACCAAGGCGCGGTAGCAGGCGCCACCTTCGCCGGGGTCGGCGGGGTTCCAATCGGTGCGCATGCCGGTGCCGCTGAAGGCAGCCTTCAGCACCGCGATACGCTTGACGGGCTGGCCGGCCTTGTTTTCGGCGGCATAGAGGGTGCGGGCGAAGCCAATCTCGGGGCCGAACCCGCCATCGGGCCACATGAAGTTGCCGTATTGGCGCGGCGGGTTATTGCCGCGCAGCGGATTGCCGCGCGGCTGGGGTTGCAGATGGGTCCATTTGTCGCCGCTGGTGGAGTCGTGGGCATCGGCCGGCGGGTCGCCGCACCGCCACCAAAACAGGATGTTCTTGTCGTTGGGCTCAAGAAACACCTCGGACGGGTTGGCGCAAAAGCCCACCGCATTGGATTGACCCGACACCAGAATCAGATCGACTGGTTCGGCGCGGACTGACAAGGCCGGCAAGCAGAGGACGGCTAGCGCAATGAGGGCGTGTTTCATGGTGTGGTTTAATCAATTGGATGACTGGCTTTGAGGCGGTCCCCGACCTTCGGCCAAAGGATAGCTAAACTAAGCTATGGTGGCTGGGAGTGGGAACATGTAGTAGCGCATGGGGGCGGGGTCAATGACTATTTGGCGGGGCGGCGGCAAACGCCGTGCAGCGGTTGTGGAGCCCGTGCATGTAGATGAACGAACCCTCGACATGTTCCGCTTCGCCGACAACGTCGTGGAAATCAAGACAGTCGAACAGGCCACCAAAAAGGGCGCGATCCCCGGCCAGATGCTGTCGGTCATCAAACCCGCGGAATTGGTCACCGCCGTCGAGCGCACCGTCGAAACCGGTGTGACCCGCGAGGATGAGGCTGGCGACGAGGTGTTCGTGCCCAAAAGCATGAGCGAACAGGACGCCCGCATCACGCTGGTCAACGGTTTTTTCAGTTCGTGCCTGCCGCGCATCAACCGCGTGCTCGATGTGCCGGTGCCGCATCTGTCCGACGATGGCAAACTCGTCTATCCAACACCCGGATACGACCCCCGCTTCGGCACTTGGCTCAACCCGCACGCCCCGTTGTTCAAAACGATGGGGCTGAGCGAGGCGTTGCGGTGGCTGCTTCAGGATTTGTTCGGCCTGCCCGAGCACGGCGGGTTCTGGTGGCATGACGAACAGGCGCGGGTTCACGCGCTGGCCCGGTTCATCACGCCGTTTTGCCGGGGGCTGATGGACTGGCGGCGCTCACCGCTGTGGATCTTCGATGGCAACCGCGAGGGTTGCGGCAAGGACACCTGCGCCGACATCACCCACCTTGCCTACACCGGCCGCTCGATCATCTGCGCCCCGCTTTCCAAGGAATGCGATGACGAGATGCGCAAACGGATCACCTCCGCCCTCATGGCCGGCAGCCGGTTTTTCCATCTGGCCAACATGAAGGGCCACGTCCGGTATGCGTCGCTTGAAGCCGCCACCGACGACTCGGGCGTGTGGGAGGATCGCCGCCTCGGTGTCAGTGAAACCATCACCCTGCCTAACGAGACCGAGTATTCGTTCTCGGCTAACAACGCCACCTGGGAACCGGACATCGAGCGCCGCTGCCGCCGGATCCGCCTGCGCTTCACGCCCGACGACATCAACGGCCACCGCTACCGCCACACCGACATCAAGGGCTGGGTGCGGCGCCACCGGTCGGAACTGCTTTCCGCCGTTGCCACTTTGGTCAACGAATGGGTGCGGCAGGGTTGCCCGGATGGACCGTCGCCATTCACCTCGTTCCCGGAATGGGGGCGGGTGGTCGGCGGCATCCTCCACTGCGCCGGTTTGCCGGACCCGTGCCGCCCACACGAAGACAGCCAGGTGTCGGGCGACCAGGCCACCAAAGCGATGCGGGAATTCTTCGAACTGGCCTTCACGCGGTTCGGTGACAGGGAGTTGCTCAAGAAGGAATTCCAGGAATTCGTCCAGCAGGACGAGAGCGTCCATGAGATGTTCGACTGGATCGACTTCGCGGCGCGGCGGGGGTTGATGAGCTTCGGAAGGCTCGTGGCGAAGTATGACAAGCGTGAACTCGGCGGCATCACGTTCCGCCTCAAGCAGACATCAAAGAACTGTGCGAGCTATCGGTTCTTCCGCGAAGGCGAGGGAATTCTGCCATTTCGTGCCCCCCAGACCACTTCCACTGCCACCAAACAGGGACTTAGGGACTT
>CAIKDP010000382.1 GCA_903826205.1 Akkermansiaceae bacterium | reverse complement strand
TGTAGCAACTGTATTCCGAATAACAGTTAGAAACAGTCTTTCGGGGCCGCCACGAGGGGCTTCCTCCGACGAGTTTTTGGGGACCCATTCTCGAAAGCCCCTCATGGCTTGTGCGGGAAGTTGAGGGAAATGGGCCTGGTGTTGAAGAAGGGCTTTCATGCTGGTAGGGCGAGAGTGGCGTAGTATTCCTTGAGCTTGGCGTTGAGGATAACGATGAGTTTGCGGGCAATGGCGATGAGCGCCACCTTGGCCGGCTTGCCTGCGGCCCGGAGCGCCTTGTAGGCAGGCGAGAGGGTGGCGTGATGTCGCACAGCACTGAGCGAGGCGAGATAAAGCGCCCGTTTGACACGGGGTCTACCGCCCCGGATATGGCGTTTTCCCTCGTGTTTGCCGCTGTCGTTGGCGCATGGCGCCACGCCGGCCAGGGCCGCCGCTTCCCGGCGGTTGAGATGCCCAAGTTCGGGCATTTCAGCCAGCAGGACGGCGACGGTTACCGCTCCCACGCCCTTGTTTTCGCGGAGCACGTCGGCCACCGGAGCCATCGTCTGGCTTTCCTTGATGAGCTTGGCAATGCGCACCTCAACGTCGGCCATCGCCTTGGTGGCGGCGCGGGCCTGGGCCTCGCTGAGCTTCCTAGCGACAGCACTCTGCTGATGCTCAACGAGGTTGTTCCACATGGTGATCTGGGCGCTCAAGGTCTCGCGCAGATTGACCAGTTCGCCCAACATAACGCGCTCGGGGTCGCGGGGGGGAGTCGGGTGGGGCAGAAACGCCCGCCCGAAGGCCGTCAGCAGGGCGGCATCCACCGGATCGGTCTTGGCCAAAGTCCCGCGAGCCTTGCCGAACTGCTTGACGCGCACGGGATTGACGATGGCCACGGGGATGCCTGCGGCCTGGAAGCATTCCAGCGGGGCGATGTGATAGGAACCCGTGGATTCCATGATGATGAAGGCGTGCTCGGGCAACAGGCCGAGCAGCGTCTGGTGTCCCGCTTTCGTGTTAGGCAGTTTGCGCGATTTGCCCAGCAAATCAATTTGCAGGGTGGCTTTGGCAACGTCGATTCCGATGTGGACAGGTTGGTTTGGTTGTTCTACGGTGTGCATGTCTTAGTTCTCTGGCTTGTAATTCGGGCGTGCGTTAGCAGCCCCTGCAACTGTTCGAGTCGTGAGACGGAGATGACCGGAACGGAAACTAGCTACAAACGGGGGATACCCTGCGGCGGTCACGTTCGCGTTCCGGTCGCTCCGACAAGGCGGCCTGCCTTGTCGGAGCACTCTCCACACGAGTGCGGGGGAAGAAACTCCCCCCGCGCTCGCGCCGGAAGAATCTCACCATATTTTCAATATACAAGCGGCGGTCTGTGACTGTCGCAGCGAATGTGAAGCCTTGTAGCGGCGGTCTGTGACCGTCGCTGCAAATGTGAAGCCCTGTAGCGGCGGCCGCTGCGAATGGGTGCGCAAAAGGCGCTATTCTTTGGCTGCGACGCTCACAGAGCGCCGCTACAATCTCTCCATTCCCCGCCC
>CAIKDP010000381.1 GCA_903826205.1 Akkermansiaceae bacterium | reverse complement strand
GGCGACGGCGCCAAATTTCCGAATCCCGGAATTCCCAGCGTGGTCTCGGAGTATGGCAGTCATGTGGACAACCGTCCCGGCATCTATGATCCCAGTTGGGGTGAAGCCGTGGAAAAACCTGAATGGCGCTGCGGCGAGGCCCTGTGGTGCGCCTTCCATCACGGCAGCATTGCCGGTGAAATGGGACGCATGGGGATGATCGACTATTTCCGATTGCCGCTGCGCACTTGGTATTGGTATCGCAATGCCTACCGCGGCATCGCCCCGCCGGCATGGCCCACGGCCGGCACGCCCGCCAAACTCAAGCTGGAGGCCGACCGCACCACATTCTCGAATGATGGCACCGAGGATTGTCAACTGATCGTCTCGGTGTTGGATGCGGATGGAAAACAGCTCACCAACAGTCCGCCGGTGACGCTGGAGGTCGTCTCGGGTCCCGGCGAGTTTCCCACCGGCCCCTCGATCACCTTCAGGAACAACACCGACATCGACATCCGCGAGGGCCAGGCTGCCATCGAGTTCCGGTCCTACTACGGCGGCACCACGGTAATCCGCGCCTCCTCGTCCGGTCTAACGGATGCCACGCTTGGTCTAACCACAACGGGTAGCCCGGCCTGGAACACGGTGAAGGACCAGACCCGCCACGCGAGGCCCTACCCCGGACCGCTGACGGATCCCCAAGCCGCCGCGCCGAGCGTCGCGAATGCCGCGAACCTTGCGCTCAACCGGCCGACCTCATCCAGCAGCCAGGAGGAAAAGAACCCGGCTCGCGGCGGCAACGACGGGCGCATGGACACCCGCTGGTGCGCCACTGGCGATGCGCTGCCAGCGTGGTGGCGCGTGGACTTGGAGAACTTCTACGTTGTTTCCAACGTCACGATCACTTTCGAGAAAGCGGTCAATTACCGTTTCCGCGTGGAAATCTCGGAGGACGGCGAGCACTGGCGGGTGGCGTCCGACCAGTCGGCCAGAACCTCCGCAGACCGGGTGTGCTCCATTCCCCTTGCGATGAAACTACGAACCCGATTCCTGCGCGTCGTCTATACCGGCTTGCCCGATGGGGTTTGGCCGAGCCACAGCGAAGTGGAAGTGGCGGGAGGCACCTGAGGCCAACATGTCGAACCCAACGCGACGGCAGCGGAGCCATCGAGAATTTCGAAATCCAGGAATCGCAATCCTTCACCGACGGGATGAAACTTCCCTGCTCGACGACCCCGGAGATTCCCGGGCGCAAGATCAAGACGGGCAAAGGGATCGTGTGTGGCGAGGCAATTAGGCGGAATGCCCGGCTGCTCAACCATCACCACATTATCGAGGAAGCCGGTGTCGGCGCCACCCGCTAGATCCGACTCAATGAAAATCCCCTGGAGGTCGGCATGCACGGCCTGAAACTCGGTGCCGGTCGGAATGCGCCCGGACAAGCTGCTCACTCGCCAACCGGCACTTTCGGTGAGCGTTGCGGTGCGACGTACCCAACCCTCCCACTGCATTGGAGGAAGACAAGAGTTACACGATCAAACTTCACAATCTAACAGTCATGCGCGGCAAGTCACTGCGCACCGAACTCAACCTGCCCAGCAGCCTCAGAGCATGCATACACCATTTCCAAACACTAACCCTCACCCATGCCAAAAAATTAGACGCAGCATGAAGAAAAAGCTTGAATGACCACATGCCCGCCTAACGGCAGTCTATGAAACGCGGAATGGTTTCGCGCGAGCGGGTAAGACTGCAATACCTTGTGCTGGTGGCACGTGCTATTACGCGGCACCAAACGCAAAAACCGGGGCTGGGGTTCAAGTCTCCCAACCCCGGACTTGTGATGGCCGGAAAACGAACCGCCGAGTTCAGCTCTTGAAGCTGGAGTTCTGCTGGGTCGTGCGGTTTTGAGAAGGCGGCCATCACCTGCGTTCGCTCTGCACCGCTGCCGACAAGCACGTCACGGTCTGACTGATTTGTGGCGCGGTGGGCGGGAACACGAGACGTTGCCCGTCGCCAGTCGTCGCCTCGATATAGTATTCGATGCCTGCCGGGGAAATCGGCGGCAGATTGATAGAATAGACGCCACGGGCAACATGTTGGAAATCCGCCACGGCATATTCACCGGTACCCATGGTCCGCCAGTGGAACCGTGCAACTTGCGGTGGCTGCCCGGCCAGAACGATGATCCGCAATGGCGGTTTGTCCCCTTCCATCACGGTGCTGCGGATCGGCGAGCGCCATATCATCTTCCATCCAGGGAATCGCCCGTTTCTCGCGGCCTTGGATGCGTGCATAGGCTGGCTCGACAGGATTGTGCCCAAGTTCCGAGTTGATCGAACTAACCGCAATGTCCTTGGGCAAGAGTCGGTCGTAGGCCGTGCGATCCTCCTGCGGACCGAGCACCCAACCGGAGGTTGCCAGTCGAAACGGGGCACCGACGCGCTGGATCGCCTCGTGGGCGGCATTGCAGTGCCCGACCACCTCCGTGGTTTCCTCGGCCGTATTCTTGCCACGCCAAGTTTCACAAGTCCAGAGCCAGTAATAGTCCAGCGGGTGCGTCATCATGATCCGCTGAAACATCGCCTCGTAAATCTCCCGCACGACCGCCGGATCAGCCGGATCTTTTTTCCGGGCTTTGAGCCGTTCCAATACGGCAGTGGGCCAGACACCGGCCTGCTTCTGGCTGGGCACTTCAGTGCCAACGCAGGTCTTGACTCCCAACGCGCGGGCAAAACCAAACGCCTCGCGGTACATCGTGCCACAGTGGTTGAACACGGCGTTCTGTCTATCAACAGGGGTTGACTGGGAACTGCCGGCGGCCATGGCTTCGCTGCCCGCGTCATCCCGGTCAAACAACATGGCCGCTCTCGTCCATGCCGAGCCCCCACTGCGCGATATCGAAGTGATGGGCGCCGAAGTCGCATATGGCGCCGCCACCGAATTCCGCAAACGACCGCCAGGCCGGGTAGCTATCGAAAACGCCGCGCGGGCAGAGCGCGGAGTTATAGGGACGCATGGGTGCGGGGCCCACCCAACGGTCCCAATCGAGCCCCGGTTCCATCGGTTCCTCGGGCAGGTCGCAGGGGCGGCTGGGATCGCCGACCTTGCAGGTGACGCGTTCGAGTTTGCCGATGACGCCATTGCGGACGAGTTCACAGGCGATGCGGAACTCGCTCATCGAGCGCTGCATCGAGCCGGTTTGCAGAACCCGCTGGTGGCGCTTGACGGCGGCCATCACCTCGATCGCCTCATGGATGTTGTGGGTGAGCGGCTTCTCGCAATACACATCCTTGCCCGACTCCAACGCGGCAAGCGTGATGAGGGCATGCCAGTGGTCGGGCGTGGCGATACACACCGCATCGATGTCCTTGCGGGCGATGATTTCGCGGAAATCAGCGTAACTCTTGCAGCCAAAGGCACCTTTCCCGGGATTCCCGGTGTGGAAATCCGCCACGATCTTGAGCGCGTGCTCACGGCGGGTGGTGTCCACATCACAAACCGCCACGACCTTGATGTTCTGCCCGAGGAAATTGCCGAGGAGGATGCGGCCCTGCAGCCCCATGCCGATGAAGGCCATGGTCACAAGACTGTTAGGACCGGTCTCCGCGGCACGGATGCGCGAGGGCAGGATGAACGGTGACAAGGTGGCGGCAGCCGCCGCCTGCTTGAGAAACGAACGGCGGGTTGAGGTTGATGGTTCGGTTTGGGGTGTGGTCGGCTTCATGGGATTCTTGTTGTTGGTGTTTATATGTTATAGAAATGATGTTTCATTACATTGTTGCAGGGTGAGCAACAGGCCCTTGTTGGGTGAGCCAATCTACGGGGATGTCGGGTCCGGATTTTCCACCGGCGGACCATCGACGAGCGCCTTGTCCCCCATCAGCCGCGCCAGCGTCGGTTCGACAGCCCGTATCCAAGCCTCGCCACCACTGGTCTGACCTGGGTTCGCCAAGTTCGATCCGCCGGGGTGCAGCAAGTCCCATAGCCTGTGCGTGATTGAATCACCTATCAACGCCAGGTTGTAGGTGCCCGATCGCACCTTGGCTACCAATTCGTCGTGCCGGGCGGATGGCGCTGGCTTCGGGAAATCGGCGTCGCCGGGCTGCGGTGCGGCATGACCGACCGACGCGGCCAGGACCGCTGCGATAACAGTGGAAACGAATGCGTGTGCTTTCAATGGATGGTGTGATGGTGTGACAATCATTGGCGATCAGTTCTCCGCGCCTTCCACGCGGAAGAACTTCCGTGTCTCGCTGGTGCTGATGGTCGCCTTGTAGCGTTCATAGCCGGTGGGTACGCCGCTTTGATCGTCGAGTACCGGCACGATCGCGCTGGTGCTCCAATCGCCTGCGCCCATGGTGATGCTTTCCTGAAGTAGATAGCTGCATCCGCTAGCACGTTGCAGCCAGTGCAGGACGAGACCTCCGCCGACTGTTTCGCTCGTCACCAAGATGCCGTTGCCGGCGACCGGCGAGGCGCCGAAGAGGAACTCCTGCATGTTGGTGAAGCCATCGCCATCCGGGTCGGCACCCCGGTCGGCGGCCCCTCCAGTGAGGTCGTATCCGTGTGGGCTGCCGGCCCAGGCATCGTAGCCGCCGGCGGGCGGGGCACTAACGGGCCCCTCCTGTGTCAGGTTGTCGATGCGCGGCGTCACGCCGTCATAACCCAGGCCGAAGGTGCTCAGGCCGCCACTGGCATTCAGATTGCTCTTGGGTAGCCCAGATGCCAGCCACTGGTGCCGGTGCCGCCGTAGGCAACGGCGGTCCATACTTCCGTATCATTGACCTTTGCCAGCCAATCGAACAACAAGGAGTTCGCGGCATTCTCGCGAATTGTGAAAGAGATCTTGGTCAAGGCGCCTCCGCCCACCACACCGGGGGCGATTGCGGTGTTGCCCCCGAGCCCGAATTGACCCCGATTGTTCCCGTTGGCGGATTCGACATTCTCCCCGTTAGGAACACTTGGAATGAATGGCCGGAAGGTGATGCCCGCAGTGGCCAAGCCGGAGGCATTGCCGAAGAACACCCCGATGCTCTGCCCGCCGTTGGTACCATTCGCCCCGATCTCTGCGGAAATCGTCAGCGGCAAGGCCCAGTCGTATATCGGCATGGACGCCGGCATGGTCCGCCAGAGACCACCGGAGCCTGACGAATCGGTGCTGGCGTAGCCTGCGGCGTTCACATTCACCGCGGGCCCGGACTTGGTGAAACCGGGATAGGTCGCGGAGAAGTCGGCAGAGACGCAGGGGGTGGCGAACGATTCCTGATAGAGAGGCGCGGCTGCTGCGCTGGAGGCGAAGGCCATGAGGGCCAGGGCTGCCAGCGGCAGGACCCGGTGGTTGAGATGAGGCCTTGTGGGCTTGATGATACCCGATGTTTTCACGGTGTTGTTTTTGCTGGTTGGAATTTGCTCTTGGGGTGAAGATGGTTGAAAGAGCCGGTGGCCGGACCGGTGGGCGGCGCGCGCTGGACGCGAACCGGGGAAGGCATTGCTTGCGCTGGCGTTCATACAAACAAAAATCTTCCCGTCTGTCTATGGGGTTTTTGGCAGAAAAACATCGGTTTTTTGGCAGAATGGCACTCGACAAACGGTGCCGGTGATGGATCATTGGACCGCGCCGAGGCGGCGCATGAGAAAAGATGACGAAGCATACGCTCAAACGGACGGTGGGATTCTGCGCGGCGGCGCGGCAGGCAATTGCCAGCCGCCGGGTGGACGGAGCGTTGCGCTATCAACGGAACCAACGAAGAGAAAGCAATCCATGAAAACGATTTCGACCGCACTCGCCATTCTGTTAACCCCCGGTTTTGCCGGGATCGCACCAGCCCAAACCGTTGGGGCCGCTCCGGTTCGCCTGGTCCCCGCCGTGGGAGCCACGAATGCCACGAAGAATCTTGATCTTTTGGCCGGCAAGCGGGTGATGATCCTTGGCGACAGCATCACCCAAGATGGCACCTATGTCAGCTACCTCGAATACTTCCTGACCAAATCCCATCCCGACAAGTCGTTCGATATCATCAACGTCGGCCTCGCCAGCGAGACTGCCTCGGGACTATCCGAACAAGGCCACGCCGGCGGGGCCTTTCCCCGCCCATGTATCCATGAACGGCTGCAACGGGCTCTCGATGCGGTCAAGCCACAGGTCGTCGTCGCCTGCTATGGCATGAACGACGGCATCTATCAAGCCTATAGCGCAGCCAACATGCAAGCCTTCGTGGATGGCATCAGCAAGCTCGCCGCTACCTGCAAAGCCGCAGGTGCCCAGGTGATCCTCGTCACGCCGCCGATCTTTGAGGGCGGCGATTACGACCAGGTGCTCGGCAAGTTTGCCGAGTGGGAAGTGACTCATCCCCCCAAGGGAGTCGTCGCCGTTGCCGATCTCCATACGGCCATGAACGCCGCCCGGGCCGAACGACAGAAGGCGGATCCCAAGTACCGCTTCACCGGCGACAACGTCCATCCTGGCCCGCTCGGCCACCTCGTGATGGCGCAAGCGATCCTGCAAGGCCTTGGCATCTCCATGCCCCGGGGCACTGCCGAAGAGCTGCAGGAAGCTGCCCGTGCCGATGCCTTGTTCACTCTCGTCTGCCAGCATCGCAGCAACCGCTCCAACGGTTGGCTCAATTACATCGGCTACACCCGGGAACGCACGGTCGCCCCCAAGACCGGGAACATCGAAGCTGTGGAAACCGCCGCCAGGGAAATCCAGGCAAAGATCGATGCGATGAAGCAGACGAGTGGAAATCGAAAATGAGCTGGGTGTGCGTGACCGAACGCGCCCATGGCCGAAGATTTAACAGACGAATTTGCCAACGCCGATCTCAATGATGTGAGGCGAAGGCCAGGGCTGCCAGCGGCAGGGCACGGTGGTTGGGATGAGGCCTTATGGGCTTGATGTTATCCAATGTTTTCATGGTGTTGTTTTTGTTGGTTGCCAAGGAATTTGCTCTTGGGGTGAAGATGGTTGAAAGAGCCGGTGGCCGGACCGGTGGGCGGCGCGCGCGGGACGCGAACCGGGGAAGGCATTGCTCGCGCTGGCGTTCATACGAGCAAGGATTTCCCCGTCCGTCTATCGGGTTTTTGGCAGAATGGCACTCGACACGCGGTGTCGATGGATGGATCATCGGACCGCCCCGGGGCTTGAGAAAGGATGACGAAGCAAGCACTCAGACGGACGGTGGGATTCTGCGCGGCGGCGTGGCAGGCAAGTGCCCGGCGCTGGGTGGACGGAGCGTTGCGCTATGTGACGGCGACGCCGGGACTGGCGTTCCGCGACTTCAGCTTTCTGGAGGAAATGGCCATGGACGAGTTGGCGCCCGCACCGTCATGGCAGGGCAAGGCCGACGGGATGATCCTCGCCTTCGGGCTGCGCGAGGACGAACCCGCAGACGCCACGATGCGCTGGATCGAGCGCGGGGGCTTGCCGGCGGTCAGCCTGGTGTGGGATTGGCGGCATCCGCGGCTGCCGGTGGTGGCCACCGACTTTGCCGCGGTGATGACGTGTGCGGCGGAGTATTTCATCCGGCAGGGTTTCGATCATTTCGCCTTCGTCGGCACGGTGGCCGTCGATCCGGTTGGCTTCGAGGCGCTGAAGCTGTTGCACCGGTTGATGGACGGGGCGGCGCGGCCCGAGCAACCGCTGCTGATCGGACCGGAAGGGGTGGTCGAACGGGAATCGACGTGCGCCGAATACCGCGAGGGCGGCGACGTGCGTCGCGCGGTGGAATTCATCCGCCGGCATGCCTGCGAGGGCATCAAGGTGGCCGACGTGGTGCGCCATCTGCGAATCGCGCGCCGGACCCTGGACCAGCATTTCGCCGACCGGCTTGGCCATTCCCCCGCCGAGGAGATCCGGCGGGTCCGCTTGGATCGGGCCAGGAAACTGCTGGCTGAAACCGGCCTGTCGGTCGGCAGGGTGGCGGAGTTGGCGGGCTTCCGGGACCTGGCGCAGTTCAATGCCACGTTCCGCCAGCGCACCGGACTGCCGCCCGCCGAGTTCCGCCAGCGGGAGCGGAAGTAGCGGGGGGCAGCATCGCAGCAACCGCTCCAACGGTTGGCTCAATTGCATTGGCTACACCCGGGAACACACGGTCGCCCCAAAAGCCGGGAACATCGAAGCTGTGGAAACCGCCGCCAGGAAAATTAGGCAAAGATCGATGCGATGAAACAGACAAGTGGAAATCGAAAATGAAAACACACCCACTGATCGCAATTCTATCACTAACCGGAGCATGGGTTCTGCCCAATGGGGGCAGAACACGCGGAAAACCGGCGCGTCAAGCCCAACTCAAGACTCACAGACAACATCGAGGCGAAGATTCTAATATCTAATCACTTCGCCACGGTGACGTCCGCCTCGGTGAGAAAGGTGCCCTGCGTGCCGCCATTGGCTACGGGGTCGAGCACCCACAGCAGCCAGCGATAGGTGCCGATCGCCTTGCCTCTGAAGCCGGCAACCGCTGATGCGTGTTTGCCACCCTGCCCGAGCTTGACCGTGTCGATGGCGGCGATTCGCTCCCAAGACGGACCGGGCACCGCGCTTGCGGCATCGCGTAGTGGCGCTTCAACATCTGGGTGCCGCCTGAGTGCCCGAAGCCGAAGACGAGTTCGTCAAGAGGCCGGCCGATGGCCACGAGCATCGACGCGCAAGTGTGGCGGAGGATATTCTTGGGCCAGCCTCCGCGGGATGGCTCCGGGCCGTCATATCGCTGAAGGGCGTGCTGTGGAGCGTGCGGGACCTGCGGGTGGGGGTTTAAGCACCAAGCATCAAGCACCAAATTTGAAACGAAATTGTCGCGCTTTGGCGTGGACGGGAGGCAGGGCGTGTTCCGGCTTAGCGGAAGGGAATGGAGATTCATGATCATCAATCCGGCTGGGTGGATGTCGGGATTCGGCGCGAGACGCGCCGAAGACGGCCTGTGGCGAAGACGCCACAGCCACGACGGCCTGCGCCGAGATTAGACGCCACAGCCACAGTGGGCGGGCTCGTGCATCTCCCGGCGAGGGCTGATTTTTTCGCCCCACGGCAGGACGGACCCGGGCGCACTCCGCCGACTTGGCCGATTTCCTGCATTTTCCAAAAACTCGGGCTTGTCCAAGGGGGTCGATGGTGCATACCATCCGCCAACCTATTGTCAGCGTGAACGATTTTTCTCCAGCTCCCTTCATCCTCGGAATTCTCCCAGCGCGCTGGGCGTCCACGCGCTTCCCCGGCAAGCCGCTCCATCTCATCGCCGGCAAGCCACTGATCCAACACGTTTGGAACCGCTGTCGGGCCTGCGCCAAACTCGATGACCTGCTCGTCGCCACCGACGACGAACGGATCCGCGACGCCGTGCTGGCCTTTGGCGGCAAAGTCGCCATGACTTCGCCCGACCACCCGACCGGCACCGACCGCCTTGCCGAAGCCGCCCGCGCGGTGCCGCACGCGACCCATCTGATCAACATCCAGGGCGACGAGCCGCTCATCGATCCGGCGCTCATCGACGAACTGGCCGCCGCGATGCTTGCCGACCCCACGCTGGACATGGCCACCGCCGCCAACCCGATTGAGCCGACTGATCCGGCGGTGTTGGATCCCAATGTGGTGAAAGTGGTCACGGCGCTCAACGGACGGGCGCTGTACTTTTCCCGCTCGCCGTTGCCGTTTTTCCGCAACCCGGTGGCGGGGTTGATGGTGCTTCGCCACAAGGGCATCTATGCCTACACCCGGCGGTTTCTGGAACAATTCGTCACCTGGCCGCCCTCGCCGCTGGAACGGGCGGAATCGCTCGAACAACTCCGCGCGCTGGAAAACGGCGCCGCCATCCACGTCATCACCACCGCCGACACCTCCCCCGGCGTGGACACCCCCGACCAAGCCCGCCAGATCGAAGCGCTCCTCGCCGCCGCGAACTATTAACTAATAACTGATAACCTTTAACTAATAACTTAAATTTCCCATGAAATACATCTTCGTCACCGGCGGCGTGGTCTCCTCCCTGGGCAAGGGCCTTGCGGCCGCCTCAATCGGTTCCCTGCTCGAACATCGCGGCTTGAAGGTCCTGATGCAGAAATTCGATCCGTATCTCAACGTCGATCCCGGCACCATGTCGCCGTTCCAACATGGTGAGGTCTATGTGCTCAACGACGGCGCGGAAACCGATCTCGACCTCGGCCATTACGAGCGGTTCACGTCCGGCGAACTCACCCGGCTGAACAACCTGACCTCTGGCCAGGTGTTTGACTCCGTCATTAAAAAGGAACGCCGCGGCGAATTCCTCGGCACCACCGTGCAGTTCATCCCCCACGTCACCGACGAAATCAAGATCCGCCTGCGCGAGGTGACCCAGAACAATCCCGACGTCACCGTGCTGATCACCGAGATCGGCGGCACCGTCGGCGACATGGAAGGTTTGTTGTTCATCGAGGCGCTGCGTCAGTTCGCGCTCGAAGTGGGCAAGGAGAATGTTTGTTTCATTCATGTCACGCTGTTGCCCTACATCAAGGCGGCCGGCGAGATCAAGACCAAGCCGACCCAACAATCCGTCGCCAAACTCCGCGAACTCGGGATCCAGCCGGACATCATCATCTGCCGCACCGAGACGGACCTCGATGACGACAGCCGGAAGAAAATCGCGATGTTCTGCAATGTGGAAAGCAAGAACGTGGTCGCTTTCCGCGATGTCGCCCACACGATTTACGAATGCCCGCTGGACCTCCGGCGCGACAAGATCGACCGCCTGGTGGTGGACAAGATCGGCCTCGGCCACACTCCGCCGCCGGCGTTGGAGGAGTGGGAGCGATTCGTCCAGCGGGTGATCCATCCCAAGCACAAGGTCACCATTGCCGTGGCCGGCAAGTACGGCCTGCTGGACGCCTACAAGTCCATCTACGAAGCCCTCGTCCACGCCGGAGCCCAGCACAACACCAAGGTCAAGATCCTCCGCGTGGATGCCGGGGACATCGAAATCCGCGGCGCCAAGGAAGTGATTGGCGACGTCGATGGCATCCTGGTCCCCGGCGGTTTCGGCGACCGCGGGATCGAAGGGAAAATCCTCGCCGCGCAATATGCCCGCGAGCAGGGGATCCCGTATTTCGGCATTTGCCTGGGCATGCAGATCGCGACGATCGAGTTTGCCCGCAACGTCTGCAAGTTGAAAGGCGCCAACTCCACCGAGTTCGATAAGAACACGCCCTATCCGGTCATCGCCCTGCAAGAGGGTCAGGTGGATGTGGAAGACAAGGGCGGGACCATGCGGTTAGGCTCCTGTGAATCGATCCTGCTGGCCGGCACCAAGGCTTCGGACTTGTATGGCAATGTGGACCGCATCCACGAACGCCACCGCCATCGCTACGAGTTCAACTCGGACTACACGGAACGTGTTGTGGAAGCCGGCATGGCGATCTCGTCGGTCTCCGCCAAGGAAGGCTTGGTGGAGATTGTGGAACTCCCGAGTCATCCGTTTTTCATCGGCGCGCAGTTCCATCCGGAGTTCCAATCCAAGCCCAACCACCCGCATCCGCTGTTTTCCGGC
>CAIKDP010000380.1 GCA_903826205.1 Akkermansiaceae bacterium | reverse complement strand
TTCGCCTTCATTTCCATCACCTCCCACGACGGCGTGGGCAAACTCTGGCGCACCACGAATTTCCCCTTCGCCGCGACGCTGCTCTGCCCGCCCGAGGTGAGATGGAACCACGTCCCGTGCGAGCGCAATTGCTTCCATCAAATCCTGCGCGACCACCGTGCGTATCTCACCCGCGAGCAGGTTCCCGCAGACCATCTCTGGATGCCCAATCCGGACGAAATCGAGGATTCCATCGAGCGCGAGATGCGCAACCAAGTCGCTCACAACCTCGCCACGGGCATCATCCGCCTCACCGGCGACGGCCACTTCCAGTATTCCAAGCGTGGCTTGTTGTTCCTCTGGGGCCAGTTCCTCAAGGACATGGTCAGGTTGTGTTAGGTCGCGGCGCTCAGCCGGGAATCACCCCCGCCAGCAGCAGCCCGGCGACCCCCACGCCCAGCGCGATGCGATACCATCCGAAAACCGCGAGCCCGTGGCTTTGCAGGTAGGAAACGAGCCATTTCACCGCCAGCGCGGCGGACACCGCCGCAGCCACGATGCCAATGAGCATCGGTGTGATGCCGTATTGGTGAATCATGAGCTTGGTGCCGCCGAACAACGTGTTGTAGGCCGGGCCGAAGTCCGCCACCTTTTCAGTTGCCTCCTTAAAGGTGGCTGCGGTTAGCGTAAGCACACCTAACAGAAATGAGTATTCCACCGCCGCACTAACCGACAGCCCGACGAGCAGGCCGCCGCAAATGGTCATCAGGCTGCGACTCGTCCCCGGGCACAGCGCCACGCATTGGAGCAGACCGATGATCAGGGCGAGCTGCCAAGTCAGGTGTTCGAGGTCCAAGCCGCCGCCGCGGGGCGGGTTGCGCCGCCGCCACCAGGCGGTCACCAGAATGCCTATCCCGCCGATGATCCACGCGCAGACCACCGGCCACATACCGAACAGGTGCGCCTTAAGCCAGTGGCTGATCAACAATCCGATGATTGCAGCAGGCATGAATCCGGCAATGATGGCGATAGCGAGTCGCCGCCCCTGCGCATCCCTGCCGAGCACACCGCAGATCATCTGTAGCACACGCCGCCAATACAACCCGAGCACCGCAAGGATGGCACCGCCCTGAATACATACCGCAAAGGCATCCGCCGCCGCTTTCGATTCGCTGCCCACCGGGCCGCCAATGCCCATGAAATGCTGCGCCACTAACAAATGACCGGTCGAGCTGACCGGAAGGTATTCCGTGATGCCTTCGATCACGCCCAATAGAAGTGCTTGCCAAAATTCCATATGCATTGCGCAGCGAGGCTGCCGCTTTATGGTGCCCGGTGCAATGCATTAGTGCGTCTTTATGGCGGCGGTCATCTTGCCTTTACCGTTTACTAACGCATACTCTTGCGCAGCTCGCGTTCGCGCAGCCAGAGGAAGATCACGGGGGTGACAATGAGGATGTGTAGCAGGCTGGAGAGCATGCCACCGATGACTGGCGTGGCCAACGGCTGCATCACCTCCGCACCCTGGCGGTGGCTCCACATGATGGGCATGAGGCTGGC
>CAIKDP010000379.1 GCA_903826205.1 Akkermansiaceae bacterium | reverse complement strand
TGACAGCCCCGGCCAAACCCGCTTTCATCCCGCCCCGCAGCAATGCACCCGTAGCTCAATTGGATAGAGCGTCTGACTACGAATCAGAAGGTTAGGGGTTCGAGTCCCTTCGGGTGTACGCCTTGAGAATCAAGGGGTTATGACTTGAAAAAGCCTAACTTAAAAATGGCATGCTGCCGGAATACTGCCGGAATCAGCCGAAAGTCTTGTATTTGCCCCCGCGTGCCCCAAAGCAATTGGGAAGAATTCCGCCGATTTCAGCCAGAAGCGGCCATGGTAAAGATACCGGCGACTCAAAGCCGTAGCCAACTCGACATAAGATGGCGGCGAGATTCTACATCACGGCTGACAAGTTACTCATTGCTGTCGTATCGAGCCTTGGGCTAAATTCGCAGCGCCGGAGCAAGTGCGAAGCCACAGAGTCTGGTCTCCATCGCTGAAATCATCCAACCGCAAGCCAATCCCATGTCTGAGAATAACACCAACCCCTCACCTTTTTTGACTGACCCGATTCTCGCTGGTGCGGCGGCCCTGCTGCAAGGACGGCTGAGCGGTGCCGCAAAATCCTCAATGGATGACAGAGTCCTTGAGGAAGCACTTCGTGCGGCGGGACGTCTGGCGGTCATGGCAAGAAGTGGCCCTTCCGACATCGAAGCGTACCAGCTTTTCGAAGAGGGTGAACAGATGAATGCGGACAAAATTGCCACGCGGTTCAAAGATGCTGGCTGGAGAACCCTGACGGCAGCCAATTCGGTCAGGACTTTGCTGAGACAAATCCGTTCATGGCATGTCGGCTACATCACCTTGCCCCCCAAATCCGTAAGCGCCCGGGCTCACTCTGCTGACGCGTTGCTGCGGGAAATCATCGGAGGGCTCGTTGCCAGAATGAATCGTGATCATCCACGAAGCGACGTTGTTGTGGCACAGTTGGCCTGTGAACTGGCAGGCGAATTGTCCAAACTGCACGAACGGTGGCGGACAAACGAATTGAAGTCTTCGGCGCACGAAATCCCAGGCGCGCCCCCAATGCCGCATGAGAGCAGGTCACGGGTCACCAATTGGCAGGAGATGTGTTTCTACGCCTGGTGCTTTGAGGATCGCCAACAGGGTCAGACAACGCAGCTATTATTCCGTCCTTACGAAATTTTTGCAAATGCCTTGGGTGGATTCCCCGGCAAGGAGCAGTTGATAATAGGCAAGGGGCCCCATTGGCAGCATCTGGTGAGTCCCCGACGCGAATGGCTGGCGCAGGACTTCCAAATTTTCAAGAACGCATTGGGTGAAGCCAGGATGATTTGGGATGATGAGGTGGACCTAAATGAATTCTGCCGTCGTTTCTGGGTGGCCCTTAATGAGGATCCGGCTACGGACGTGCCCGCCAGGGATGGATCGGACGAGGGTGTCTGTGTCGGGGAGGAGGCGGTCGGCGAGATGGTCGCAATACCACCGTCGACCAAGCCTACGGTCAAAAAGAAAGCCGCCACAAAGCAAAGCTAGCGAGCTGAAAGACTCCAAGGAGCACTTAGCGTGGCGACCGGTGTCTCAATGGCAGCCAATCAGGTTAGCGTAAGGCCCCCGTTATCGTGTTCGTTGTGTTTATTGCCGCTAAGCTCGGTGATCGCTTTCTGGACGTTCTCGTCCTCGGGGGATTTAGCAGAAACCACCCGGAACATCTCTTTTCCCCTGCCGTCGCGGGCTACAACCACCATCCACGGCTTAGTTGTCTCAACCCATTCGGCGACAACATCAGGTGGCACCCATTGATGGGCCGTCGGCAAGGGCACGGCAATAGACTTTCCTGAATGTGCTGTAGGTGTTGATGACGGGGGTAGAAGGAATCTCCATTTACGCAGCCAGCGCAGGGTGGTCTTGACACTTGCGCGCATGCCGTGTGGCAGGTGTTCCTTTAACTGACTGGCGCTGACTGGTTTGTTTTGAGATGTCTGTAGGATCTTGATTACCAGTTCGCCTTCTTCTTCGCGCGTGTCCCATTGGCTGGGCCTGCCTTTGCTCCGCAGTGGGAACCCCAGACGCTCCCGCTTGCGACGGGCGTAGGACGTTGAACGGGGGATTACGCAATTATCATCACTTCCACTCACGGCACGAATGTGTCCGCCCCTACCGGTGGAAGCAAGCTCTGACCTTATTCCTGTAGGGTGACGCGCATCTCGCAGATCTCGTCACGGAAAGAGCTGAACGCGGCGGGTCTATCTTAAAATACCTGTATGCTTTCGGCAAGCTGGACGCTTTGATCCTCATGAGACTCGGTATGGACCAGTGATTCCAAACCTCCATTAGGCAGCATGCATCCGGCGTAGATTGCGAAGTGTTGCAATTGTCCCGATTTATGTCCCGATTGTGGAACGGTCCTTCGGTATTTTTGACCTTCGTGCCGTGGCTCTAACAGACAAGGCCTTTCAAAACCGCTTCAAGACGTATTGATAGTTCTTACAGGACCGCATCAACAAGCTGTTAACCACTGTTGTATCTACGCTGGCATTGCTGCAAAACACACTCATTTCGCGTAATGTAACTCATTGGTAATAAGGCTGTTGCGTCGGATTTGCCCCCCAACTAATATCTCGTTCGCAAGCCGCTTTGACAGGCCTCCAAGCCTGACCGCGAGCTACACCAGTCTCAATACCATTTTAAATGCGAAAAATTAAGCCACCCCCCGGAACGAGTCCGCCGCAGTCAGTCTGCTGCGAGGACACGTGCTTGTTGCCGGTCCTTGCCACCGCTGAGCAAATCGCAAAGCCGTTGGGGGTCACCAGCCGCACAATCACTGCGTGGGCTGCGTCCCGCAAAATTCCAGTAGCCCTGAGGCACGGCAAAATCCTCCGCTTCTACGCCCCGGCCGTCGCTGCCGCTCTGGGCCTGGATGTGCCCGGATTCGGCGACCGCCCCCCTGTAGCCGTCAGTCTCGCCCATAAGTATTAGCCCACATCGATCATTTAAGCCCCAACATATTCCTTTCCTCCGTGCTCGACACCCTCGTCCTATCCCAAATCACAACCATCATGATGCCTACGCTTGCCCAGTACAAAGCAGGCGACACCTTCGTTTTCCATGGCCTCGACGCCGAGCTCAGCAGCCTAAAGTCCAAATCGAATTTCGCCAAGCAGGGCTATTCCTTATTCCTCCAGTGCTACGATCCAGTCTCTGGCAGTCACATAAGCGGCCCTGTCCGAAGCATACCTGCGGGCATTTTGTTTCTGCCTCACATTATACGCCTCAATATCCCGCGCCTTGCCGGTCTCCCACCCGGGTGCCTGCCTACTAGTGACCAGGATATCCGCCGTGCCCTGGACAGCTCCGTAACAATCCTCAATTGGCTGCCTGATGGTTGGCTACAAATGGCGAAGGTCAAGCAGATCGATTTGGCTATGAACTTTGCCATGGATCCCGTGGAGATGCTGGAGCTTCACCAGCACATGCGTCATGCACGTGTAAAAAAGGACCCCTTCAAATCCGCCCCCGAACACGGTTCACTTTATTGGCATGGCAGCCAGCTAGTGATTTGCCTCTACGACAAGTCCAGGCAGTTGAGCGAGCAGGCCGCCAAGCGCTCCAGTGACCCGCTGACCACCGCTAGCTACCCGCCTTTAGTGCGACTTGAATTCCGATTACACAGTCATGCCGCCACACGCTGCCTCAATTACGCTCAACGGCCTGAACCCATCCCATGTGCCCCTGGCATTCCCCCGCTGCCAACGCCAATACCCGGTGACTTCAGCGTGCATGACATCAATGCCAAAGCATTGTTTGCGATGTACCGCCATTTGCTCTCCGATTTCCCAGACCTTCCACGCCGCAGCATTAAGCGCCTGACCACTCCGGCGCTGGTTGCCATTGGCATTCAGGAACATTGGGTACTGCGTGATGGCCGCACGATCCTCGACTATTACCGGGCCCATGCTGATGCCAAGGACGTGCGCTACGCCCAGAAGCTGTCTCTGGAACTGGATGTCGGCCGCCCCCTTTTTCGTTGGCTTGAGGTCGTTCCGGCTAACGGCTGGGGCCCCCTGGCCATGCCCTTTGTCCTACCCCTGCTACCCCAGCCGCCTGCGTCTGCGGGCGCGAGAGGAGCCCCATGGGCGGCGACCGAGCTGCCCGCCTTACCACAAACTTGAATCCTAACATAAATCATCACCACCATGCACATCACTTCTGACGCACTTCTGCCGGGCTTCGACAGCATCCAGAGCCCCCGCTTCACATCCTCCGCATGCCCTGGTCAAACGGGCCAGGAATACTGGGTCCGTACCAGTGACAAGCAGACCCTCAACCGGCGCGGTGACCCATCTGGTTATCGCCATCAGCTTATGCGCGGCAAGAAGACCGTGCCCTATCACAGGGGCACCGGTGCAGACGCCCTCAGGACGCTCATGGCGCAGGCAATGTACTTCAACGGCCTGCTTCGTCAACAGCAAGGCCACAACGACGCTACAGGTTATCCTCGCGCAAGCAAAGCAGGCCACTGTGCCGATCACAATTCTCCAGTACGGAATCCCTCGGTGGGACTCCGCACCCCAGATGCCCGCACCGCATAAGTGCAAAACAACAACAACAACAACAACAACAACAATACCGCATTATGAGCTCCATGAACACAAACACCAACCCCAGTCACGCCTAACATGAAACGCAAGCACAAGCAAAATAGATTCCAAACAATGTTCGCAGACGCCGATCCATTCGTAGAAGTAATTGTAGCCAAAACCCCCGAAATCAAATTCAGGGTCTGGGATGCCGACAACGACGCCTTCGTCTATGCACCCAGTCCGAAATTTTTGATTGGCTTGGACGGGAAGATTGTGGACACAAACGGATGCGCATGTAATGAGCATGTAGTCCAGCGTTACACAGGAATCCGCGACAATACGGGAACCGAGATTTACGAAGGCGATATCCTTGAAATAGGCCGCGTCGGTGCAATTGATGCGGAGACCTCAATAGGATACGTGTTTTACGTAGACGAGGAGTCTGCGTTTTTCGTCAGCAACATGCTGGTCGGGGAGGCATGCAATCTCCAGTGGAGCTACATCATAGGGGGCACCCTGGTCATCGGCAACATCATGCAACACACGATTCATAACGAAGATGAAGGGAACTAATGGATTTTTCGATATTTCGTTTCCGGGTTCTGATTATTCGGAAGCATGTCCACCCATTGACAACGGAATGACCACCATGCCTGCGCCGCAACCCACGGCGGTCTGCGCCTCGACGTTTGCTTTCGGCCACTACCTCCTCCCCCTGGTGCCT
>CAIKDP010000378.1 GCA_903826205.1 Akkermansiaceae bacterium | reverse complement strand
GGTGGGACGCCGCCTTGCCCTTTCCCTCGGGCAGATCACTGTAGCCATACTTCACACCCCACTCCCTCACATCGTCCCACTGCGCCTTGCTCACCTCCATTTTCTGCATGTGGAACGCACTCACACTGACCTTGTGCGGAGGGGCATTCTTATCCCCGTCAAGCGCATCGCCCATGGTGAACTCGCCGGCGGCAATGAGCGCAAAGGAGTCGGCTGTAATAGCCTCGACACCAATCGACTCCCCCCCCTTGGCCACTGCCGCCGGGTGCGGCTTTGCTTGGGGTTGGTCTTGAACAGTCTCGCTTTTATTTTCGCCTTTCAAACTGGGAAACAAGATGCTTGGAGCTTTGAAAACCTTATCCCAACCGATCCAACAGACATCGGTAGGTCCAATAATGAACTTTATAGTTACCCAGTGATCATCATTTTTTCGAAGCAGTGCGTATGTATCATTACCGCCGAAAAATCCTTGATCAATCCCCTCCTGGTATCTCGTCTTCATGAAGTCGATCGGCTTCGAATCCGGTTGGAGCGGCTTGACCTCCACGTAAGCCCAGTTTTCGCAAACGCGGATTTTATTCACCACAAAAATCACCTTCTGATTCAGATCCGACTCTATAGCAGGTCTTAATCCGTCAAGGACTGCCTTGCGTAACGCACTTCCCGCTGTCGGCATCTCCAGCTTCGCGGTTTCTGCGGCAAGCGCTTTGCCTTGATGAGCCGGTTGGGTGGCATCTGGGTTCTCGTGCTGCCGAAGATCTTCTTGACTGTCATTGCCGATCTTTTGTACTTCCTTCTGTATTACCTGCAGATCGTCCACATACATTTCTACGTCATTCCACTTATTCCAGATAATTATACGATCTGTATTTGATGAAATCCGCACCTTAAAGCTAGTGTCCTGCCAGATTGCGGAGATAGGCTTTTGCGGCTGATACATTATCCGATTTCCTTTATCTGTGTAGACGTCAACCTGCAGCAGGGCGTATTTCTTAGTCGCATCAAGGTTACCATTTGGTGCTAGCCACCTGAAGCTTATCCACACTTCGGATTCTCCGGACACTTGTTTCCTCATGGGAATTTCAATTTGTTGATTTTTTTTCAATGAGAAACAACGATTCGATTTGTCCTTAGGATCATTTGCGTTGCCACTTATACTGAAATCGTCCGAAACGAAAACTTTTTGCACCGGTGAGCCTGGCTGCGAATGCGGTTCTTCCTGCGGAGTTTCAGGTAGAATTGGCGCTCCATTCTGGTCAGTATTCGGGTTTGAAGCTTGTGGCACCTTAGGAATTTCCTTTGTGCCGGCACGTTCCGATGCGGGCTCCTTTACTTTTGGTAGCTCTGGCACTTGTGGCAACATCGTGTCGGGCACAAACGGCTTGTCTTCAGGAAGGCGTCCTTCCGTTCGCCAACCGCGTTCGGTCAAGTCAAATTCTAATTTTGTGCTAAAGGCCTCTATTGCTCCGTTAGTTATTGGCTTTTTGTATGCGAATGCGCCAGGTACAGGTCCAGTGTATGGTTTGCCTTTTTCTGCCCGAAAGCAGCCTGTCCATCCATTAAAATCACCAAATGATGTCATCAAGCAATCATCAACAGCGCGAACCTCAACCGTGCATTCCATTGTATACATCTCGATGCCGTTAACAAGTGACTTCTGGCCGTTTGTCTTGGTGAATTTGATAGGACGTAACAAGCCTTTTGACTCTTGGAGGACTTTCGCTGCCATAGCGTTAGCTCCTTGGTTTTCAGTGGGGGGGGCTGCAGCAAGCAGTAGACACGAAGTGGTGAACATTGACAATAGAATGTATTGGAGTGTTTTCATTTGAGCGACATGTTAAATGGATATCAGCATCGTCGGTGTATACTGCCTGCTGTTAACTGTTTTTGTTGGATTGCCAGGATGTTCGTTTAGGCAGAGGCGACCGGGATTGGACCGCCTATTCCGCGCCGGTCTTGAAGAGAGCCTTGTTCACGACGGCCTCAGCGAGACCTTGGTCGACGCGGGCGCGGAACTCGCTATCGAAGTCTTGGAGGGATTTCAGGGGCACACTGATCAATGCTCCGGCTCTGGCTTCGCCTTCTTCACCTTTGGAAGTTTTCACCCGCATTGTGACGAAGGTGTTTTCGCTGGCTTCTGCGACTATGTCGCCCTGCCCCGGTTCGAGTTTGAGCAAATCCCCGTCTGACACGCTTACGGACTGGCTTTCATCGGCAGCCATGGTCACGTTGAGCGTTCCGGATACCGGATAGATATGCTTGGGATCGGCAAGCGCATTTGCCAGATCGAAAGTAACCGGCTTGTCGCTCTCCCCCTCCGCTTGGCCCTGCTCTTGTTTGATGGTGTTTTCCACCTGCACCCGCAGGTCCTCCTTGAGGTCCACGCTGATGGGGGTCGCATCCGGTCCCGCAGTAGCGATCTCTTCGGCTGGCTCCTCGGAGGCAAGGGATGCTGTGGCGTAGCCGTCAGCCATGTAGCTACCCACCATCCAATCAGTAATCCAATAGGCCGGTGTCTGATAAACTTCATAGACAGGGAAGAAGAACGCGGGACTGCGGTACCAGGCATATCGATCCCAGCCCCAAGCATAGTGGAAGGGGTGTTGATACATCATTCCGTTTGGATTGTGCCAATAGGAGTCGCGGCGGAATTCCGTCAGTGGCGCACGCTGCTCACGGCTTGCGTGATAGACAAATCCAAACCGTCCGCGATCATAGGTTTTGACGATGTGCGTGCCCTCGAAGGCGGTGTTCCTTGTGAGCACTGGCGGCTGCTTCACGGTCACGGTCTTTGAAACCGCTAGACCCTGGGCATTATGCTCGATGGTTTGGCTGCTGCGGGTCTGTCCGCTGCGGGCAACTTGATGGATCGTGATGGCCCTGGTGCCATCCTTCTTGGCCTCCTCTTCCCGCGTCGCCTTGCCCAGGGAATTGAAGGTGGTCTTGTGCGTGACGTCCTTGGTGGCGACAACCTGCTCGCTCTTGTTGCCATTGCTGTTGAATCGGATGGTTTGGCGCTCACCATTAGGCTTTTTCGTTTCCATCAAGGTCACCTTCCCTCCCACTGAGGAGGTGGTGACGGTGGATCCATCTTTGGGCTTAATGACTTTAATTACCGGCGGGGTGATTGGTTTAGGCACCGGTGGGGTGTTTGGTTTAATCACCGGTGGGGTGTTTGGTTTAAGCACCGGTGGGGTGTTTGGTTTAAGCACCGGTGGCTGTGACGGCTGCGGTTGGGGCTGCGGTTGGGGCTGCGGTTGGGACCGCGGTTGGGACCGCGGTTGGGGCTGCTGTTGGGGCCGCGGTTGGGGCTGCGGTTGGGGCTGCGGTTGGGGCTGCGGCTGGGGTTGCGGTTGGGGCTGCGGCTGGGGCCGTTGCTGCGGCTGAGAACTCGGAGCAGAATTCTTGTTATTGCCATCATCGGCGGAGGGTCGGGCGGTGGCGAGCGCCGTCAGGACGATCAAGCTGGATAGGCAAGCGGTTATTTTGATTCGATTGGGGCTCATGGGATGCGGGAGTGAAATTGCCGGTCTGTTTCTAT
>CAIKDP010000377.1 GCA_903826205.1 Akkermansiaceae bacterium | reverse complement strand
TTGCCGCTGATCGCGCCGCCGAAGGTGTTGTGCAGGATCGGATCATGCACCAACGGCAGCAGGCTCTCCATGCCCTGGAGCTTCATCGCCAGCGGCACGATGGTCCCTTCGTTGCGGTGATACCAGATGATGCGGTTGTCCTTCTGGGGCAGCACCGTGTCGGCCTTCTCCATGATCGGTCCGGCGTTCTGCTCGCTGAAATACCCGATGCTCGACTCCTTCTGCATGTCGAGATCCTTCGTGCGCCAGACAGACAAGCCGACCTGCGCTTGGATGTCCTGCTTGGATTCCCCCTCGATGTGGATCACCGGGCGGTTGGCATCGACCCAGAGGCGGATCTTCAATGGTGAATTTTGAATTTTGGATTCTATCAGAAGCGAGCCATCGCGGAGTTTCAATTCCTGTCTGAAACTTTCCTTCACCGCCAACGGTGGATCAAACTTCAGGCGGACCTGCCCCAGCTTCACCAAGCGTCCGCTATCGGTCCACGAATCGGTCTTGGAGATAAGGAACACCAAGTCGCCGTTCGATTCCACCCAGGCGTTGAGGCCGATGTCGCCGTTGCCCAGCGGCATCGAACCGCCGGAATCCTTGCTCGGCGAATCCCAGACCACGTTGCAGGCATCCAGCGGGTTGGCGGGTTTAGCTTCCGGGCCCGGAGCGGCCGCGCTAACGGCCTGGCACGCGATCAAGGTCAGCACGGCTGCCTTGCCTATCATCATTGCGAATTGATTCATATGTTGATTTTCACTTGAAGAATTGGGTGACCGTTCTGACCCATTCATCCGCCATGAGTTGGTGACCGGAATACGTGGGATGCACCCCGTCCGCAGCCCAGAACCCGGCGGGCGCGCGTTTGCAGGCGTCGTCAAAGACCTTCTGATACTTCACCAACGCGGCCTGATACTTGGTGGCCAGTTTCGCGACAATCGCCTGCCACTGCCTGAGATCCTGGTCCCGCGCGTCGCCTTCCTTGCGCCCCTCCTTGGGCAGATAGAATGGGTCGCCAAGAACCAGGCGGATGTTTGGATTGGCGGCCCGGGCATCGGCGAGCAGCTTGTCATAGACTTGCTCATATTGATCCAACGGGACTTTCCGTTCATCCCCGCCGCCGATTCCGCTGTCGTTGATCCCGATCAAAACGCTCAACAGGTCCGGCTTCTGGTCGAGCGTGTCGGTTTGCCAGCGTGCCGCCATCATGTTGACGTTGTTGCCGCTGACGGCGCGATTGATGAACGTCACCTTTCTTTCCGGATGGAGCGCGCTGAATCTGGCCGCAATAATGAACTGGTAACCTTGACCGAGAAGCAGGTGCGGACAGTCATTGCGATTGCGTTCGCCGTCGGTAATCGAGTCGCCCTGGAACAAGATCCGCGAATTCTCCTTGAAGCACGGCCCGTTGACCGCCGTTGCCGCAACCGGAGCTGCCTGGCCGGCGGAGCCCGTTGTTTTCGCCGTCACCTGGCTTTGCAACGCCTGTTGCACCGATGGCACAATGATTCCCTTGGCGCCTGCGGCATGAAACACCGCGTCCGGGTTGTCTTTGGCCAGCACGTCGGCGAGCTGACTCACTCCATCCCGGTAATCAGCCGTGCCGGGCACGAGTTTGGAGGCCGAACCACACACGGCGCGGTTGGCCAGCGTGACCTTGCCAGGAAATCCCTGCCCATTGAGCCAATCGCTGGTGGGCTGAAACCAAAACCCCCAATCCGTGGCAGTCAGGCTGGTGCCGATGGCGGCAACCGTTAGATTCTCGCCATTCTTGAGCCGCTCGAGGATCGCGCCACGCGCCACCGGTAAAAATAAGACGAGGGCGATCATGATGGGCACTAACACAAAGCGCAATATCGGGGAGCGCCGGCATCTTGCCGGCTGCGTTTGGCGTCCCGCCAAACGCTTCAACGACGTGAGAATCGCGGTTACTCCGTCTGATCCTTGCTTCTGCCGCGCACACACGGGCGAGCCGCCCGTGCCCAGCTTGGGTGCGACGCCACTGTCCGAGTCAGCATTTGTTTTTTTCATGAAGTTGCATTCTCATATCATGTTCCTTTTATAATCTTCTTGAGATCTCCACGACCAGCGCCGGATCGGATAGATCGCCCGGCGCCGCGCTCGAGAGTCCGACGGATTTGAGCAAGTCGCCAGGGAAGACGAGCTTCTTGCCCTCCACTAACACCTTGGACGTGATGTCCACCGCGACATCGCCGGCAAGATCCTGGGCCCAGATCCGAAATTCTCCGAGCGGCTTCTCGAAAACCAGCGTCAGGCTCTTGTAATAACCGAAAATGCCGATGTTCCTTGGGATCCGCCCAACCTGCAGGGTGACATCCGCCTCGGGAAAATAACATCCGCGCTCAGGGCTCAATCTGCCGAGCGTGCCGATGCTGACCGATCCGTTGGGATTAATTGAAGCCACAACGTAGGGCGGTTCGCCCTCGCATTTGACTTCCGGCAAGGGAAGCCCCCGCGTGACTCTTGCGGGTGCTTCCTGCGCCACCATCTTGTTCATGCACGCATACGGCGATGCATACGTCGTGGCCCAATCCTCCGTGCTGGTCCAAAACTCGCCGGCCGGAAATTTGTAGGAATCCACCAGCATCTTGGTATCGACATGCGTTTCCATCACTCCGGCGCCAAAGGCGGCTGCGATGCGCTGCCACCTAACAGCCCGCACCACTTCATCCATGCGCTGCTTGAGGTTGCGCGGGCCTTTGAGGAAAATGTCCGGATCATCGCCGGGGCGGCGTCCGACCATCGGGCTGCGCATGACACCCATGGTCCCGCCGAGCACTGCGGCAATGGTGACTTCATCCTCACAGTTGAGATAGCCGGTCTTGACCGGCTTGGTCTTCACCGCGTCAAGGATGCTGGCCATGCGGCCGAGCATGGTCGGGATGCCAAGCTGTGGCGAATGATCATGCAGCCGCATGACCTCGGAGTATTGGATCACCCGCTTGCCCGCCTCGACATAAGCAGGATAGACCCGACCGCTGCCGGGATACGAGTTGAAGGGGCCGTCCTTCGAGGGGTTGCCGTGTTCCATGACCAGTCCGGGGAAAAACTGATCCGCGAAGTCGGTCAGCATTTTCCAGGCCGCCTCGTCCCCTCCCCCGTCCATCTTCCAATACCCGATGCCCGCCGCTTTTGACCACTCGAGCCGCTCGCGCCAGAAGACTTTCTTATACTCAGCTTCCGACTTGAACGATTTCTTCCTCGCAGCATCGATGGCCGGTTCATAGGCCCGGTACCAGAGGCCGACACCCCGCCAGCCGCACTCCATCACTTTTTTATTTAGAGTCACAAGATTCTCCTGGATCGAGCCTTTGAACGAAGGAAATTTTTCCGGATCAAGCTTGGAGTAGTTCCGGTAGCCGAGATCCCTGTTCACCGGGAGGTCCCAACCGTCGTCCAGAACCACCCACAGATCACCCCTGACTTTTTGATAGAAATTTTTCAGCCAGCCGTTGGCGCCAAACAAGTTCTCCTCGTTGAGCTGCAGCGCCGCGTATTTGTCAATCGACGCCACCTGATAGAGGAGCGGATCATTGTCCTTCGCGCCCTGACCCTGCATGTAACTCTGGGCCGACCACGTGCACCAGTAGTTCGGCGATGTGCCCGACTCGGCGGGCACCAGATCGCGCGCGGTGGCAAGGGCGGCCAACGCAAGCACGCTGGCGGGAAACAACGGAAAAATCCTGGGTGGCATGGCTTGGGGCTTGGGTGTCGCGGGTTGATTACGGCGCCGCACCGCCAGTTGTAACAGCAATCGGGCGCTTGTCGTGTCGGCAAAACTGCCGACATCGACCCGGAGTGCGGTGACTCGTCACCGCTTTCCGGTTGAGGAGCTTTGGCAACGGGAGGGTTGGCGCGTTCGCTCTGACACTACTCAAACCAAGGACTCTCCGCGCC
>CAIKDP010000376.1 GCA_903826205.1 Akkermansiaceae bacterium | reverse complement strand
GGACACCTCTTTTCCAAACGGCCTCACCTCCAGCACTTTCCTGCCGTGGTCGGTCACAATCAAGGACTCTGCCGTGCGCTCCACTTCGCGGAAGTACTCCAGCATCTTCGCCTTCAGCTTGCCCTTCGAGACCGTCTTCACAAGCGCAGCGTACCCATAGTCACGGCTGTAGTCTAATCTTAAATCCAGACGCAAGAGTACCATCACCCCAGCCGTACCCTGCCCATGCCTCCTCTCCGCCGCTTACTGGTGCCCGCGCTGCTTGCCGCCACCGCACCGTGGCTGGCGGCGGCGGCCACGGACCCGGGTGCGGGCCTGCCTGCCGCCGTCACCACCCGGTTCGATCCCGCGGCGGCCATGGCCAAGATGGAAACCGCGGTGCCACCAGAGGTGTTAGATGCCTTCAAAAAGCAACACCCGGCCCCGTTCTGGTTGTTCGGCGAGGACCGCCAACTTGCCATCCGCAATGCCATCATCCCCGCCCATTGGTTCGATAACGGTGCCACACAATTTCAACAATTTTGCGGCGTCGCGCGGCCGGGTGAGTTCTATGTGTTTCAGGTGGGGTTGGTGCCGGGGGCGGGAAAGCCGAAGATTGCTTGTGACGTCGCGTTAAAATCTCTGCCAGGGGCGGTGGCAAGAATCGTGTCACCGGAGTCAGCAGGCTCAGGACTCTGCCCGGCAGGTGCCGTGGTTCCGATTTGGATCAGCGTGCAAATCCCCGCGAATGCACCACTCGGCGTCTATAAAGGGGAGGTCACCTTTCACGACCCAAGGCCTCCGCAAGGCGAGGCAAGTTACTCTGCAGTCTTTGCTGCGCGTGTCGCTTTTTCCATCAGAGTCGAAGGCGCTCCAATCGGCGAAGGTGGAACCGAAGATGCGTGGCGGCTTGCTCGTCTGAAATGGCTCGATTCAACCATCGGCACGAGCGCCACCGAGGTGACACGTCCCTTCACGCCAATCAAGCTAGACCCAAAGGCCCGCACATTGGATATCCTGGGTCGTCGCATCACGCTGGGCGATAACGGGATCCCCGCGCAATTCACCAGCTATGCCTCCGGCAGCAATACCACGATTCTGGCCCGTGGACGAGATGCTTTTTCCGAACCACCTCAACTCCAGTGTATCGTCGCAGGGAAAGCGGTCGATTTGAAAGTGGAGGGTATCAAGTTCAAAAAACAATCTCCTGAGGCCGTCGAATGGGTGGCATCCAGCAGGGGTGCTGACTTGTTTCTATCCGTCCATGGTCGTCTGGAATATGATGGCAGTCTTCAACTTGGGATGCTTCTCCAGGATGATGGCGGAAATCTCGTCAAGGTGGACGACGTGCGCTTCATCACACGATGGAACAAGGACGTAGCGAAATATGCGATGGGCCTCGGGCTGCAAGGTGGCCTGTGCCCGGACAGACATGATTGGAAATGGGATGTGGCCAAACATCAGGATGCGATATGGATGGGTGATGTGAATATTGGAGTGATGATGCGATTTAAGGACAGCCGCAACTATCGGCGTCCCCTGATCAACGCCTACTATGACTTCCGCCCTCTGGTATTACCCGAGTCATGGGGCAGCGGTGGCATTCTCATTGAAAACTCAAATCATACCGCAACGCTCACCACTCATTCAGGCCCAAAACGTGTGAGAAGATACTACGCGGACTCAAGTGTCTTTGATTTCGGCATCGACTGGTATTTCACCCCGTTCAAGCCCATCGACGTCAAGCAACACTTCACTGACCGCTACTATCATCCGAAGCAAGGCGCCACGCTGGAAGACACCGCGGCCCTGAAGAAGGAAGGCGTGAACATTGTCGAGATCCACCACAACCAACTCAGCAATCCCTATCTGAATTATCCCTATAACAGCGATTCGTTTCCACACCTCCAGGAGTTTGTGAAGAAGGCGCATGGCGACGGGCTGCGGGTCAACCTGTACTATACCACCCGCGAGCTGACGCAGAACCTGCCGGAGTTTTTCGCGCTCAAGAGCATGGCCGGCGAAATCATCCTGCCGCGCAAGGCGGGCGTGGCGTGGCCGGTGACCAATCCCAGCGGCCCGCACCCGTGGTTGAAACAACACGTGGGCATGGACATCGTGCCGGCCTGGCGCGAGGACCTGAAGTTTCCGCAGTACCCACAAAAGCTCGATCTCGCCGTGATCACCACTCCCGACTCGCGCTGGAACAATTTCTATCTGGAAGGGCTCGACTATCTGGTCAGGAAGGCGGGCATCGACGGCATCTACATCGACGACACCGCACTGGACCGCAAGTCGATGCAACGGGCGCGGCGCATCCTCGATGCCGATGGCAACCCCGGCCGCCGGGTGAACATGCATTCGTGGAACCACTACAATGACCTCGCCAAGTGGAGCAACAGCTCGATCGCGTTCATGGAACTCTATCCATACTACGACGGCCTGTGGCATGGCGAGGGCTTCAATGCCAATGCCTCGCCCGAGTCCATGCTGGTGGAAATGTCCGGCATCCCCTACGGACTGATGAGTGAAATGTTGGACCAGCCCAACCCCTGGCACGGCATGGTCTTCGGCATGCGCACGCGCTGGCCGTGGAGCGGCGACCCGCGCGCCATCTGGCGACTCGAGGACCAGTTCGGCATCGCCGATGCGGAATATATCGGCTGGTGGGATCCCGCCTGCCCGGTGACGACCGATAACCCGCAGGTGAAGGCCTCTGTCTATCGGAAACAGGGCAGGACCCTCATTGCACTGGCCAGTTGGGCGCCGCAACGGACCGAGGTGAAGTTAACTATCAATTGGGAGGCGCTGGGACTGACCGCGCGCAAAACGCGCCTGTGGGCACCGGAATGCGGCGGTTTCCAGAGTGCGGCGGTGTTCACGCCCGAGGCGGCGGTTCCGCTCGAACCTAACAAGGGTTGGCTGTTGCTTGCCACCGAGACCCCGCCCGGATAGGGCACGAGGCGCTTCGAGGCGCTTCGGAGATTACCCCCGCGCCCCGGGCTGAATTTTTGCGTGCCGAACGGCCCGGATTGTGCTTGAGTTCCGGGCATGCCCCCACAGCGCGTCAAAACGGTTGCCTCGATTTCGGTTGGTGAATTCTATAAAAACCACGCGAGCGGACTCAATCTCAGCCTGCTGGGCCAGGAGGTGGGGTTTGATCGCCCGATCAGCGAACCCGC
>CAIKDP010000375.1 GCA_903826205.1 Akkermansiaceae bacterium | reverse complement strand
CGGCGAAAAACGCCGCGCCGCTGCGCAAGATCTGCTCGTGGGCGCGGAGCCGCTCCTTGACGCGGGCTTGGATTCTCTGACAATCAAAATCAAACGCCAGCTTCGCCTCTGCCTCATCCATGGATTTGACCCCCCGTACCAACCAACCCGTAATGCCCAGGCCCATCACGAACAATAACAAGGCCGGCCATTTACCACCCCCGCCCGCGCTGCGGAAGACTCCACGACCAGGCACGCCCGGCGGGAGCTCCAGCGCCCCGGAATCCACTGCGCGCTGGGGTAACGAGGCATTCATAAGTCAGGGCACCCGGCTTGGGTACAAGATGTTGCCACGGGCAGTGCAATCTGGATAACGAGCCCGCCTTGGGAACCGTTGCGCACCGTGACGCTGCCGTGAAAAAGCTGGATGATGCGACTGGCCAGGGTCGCCCCCAAACCAAAATCGCCCGCTCCCTTGAGGAGTTCGCGCTGGCCGCCGACCTCGAAAAACGTTTCCAGGGCGGCCGACGAGAGAGCGGCACCACGGGTGACAATCTGCACATTGGCTTGCCCGGCGGCCACGTGAGTCACCAGCGTGATGACTTCCCCGGCCACCACACAATGCGTGGCCGTCAGCAGCAGATCGGTGAAGGCACGCCGGAGCAAACGCTCCTCCCCGCAGATGCTCACCTCGCTCACGCCACTCAAGGCGGCGCGCACCGGGTTGGCGGCCACCTGGCTGGCCACCTCGGCCACCGCGTCCTCCAGCACCGGCATCAAGCGTACCGGCATCCGCGCAAATCCCTCAGCCGCAACATCGAGTTGCGTGACCGTGAGTGCGTCATCGATCAATTTCTCGATGCGCCTGCATGAGACGCCGAATTCCGGATACATCTCGTGATGTTCGGAGTCGTCTGGCAAATAGGAGAACAGCAACTCCGCGATGCCAATGACGCCATTGAGCGGCGTGCGCATTTCGTGGGACAACACGTTGAGCCACTGGTTTTTGGCATCATCCCAGATTTGCAAACGACGATGCGCCTCGGTCAACTCCCGCATGCGCTGCGCCACCAGTTCTTCCAAATGGAGTTGATGCCGCCGCAACTGCAAATGGGTGCCGATGCGCGCCAACACCTCAACCTCCGCAAACGGCTTGGTCACATAATCCACGCCCCCGGCCTCAAAGGCCTGCAGCTTGTCAGAGGGCTCGGTAAAGGCGCTGAGAAAAATGATGGGGATCCCGCGGAGTTGTTCATCCGCCTTGAAGCGGCGGCACACTTCGTAGCCATCCATACCCGGCATCTGGATATCCAGCAACACCAGGTCCGGCAACTCGGCACGGGCGGCAGCCAATGCCAGTACCCCACCCGGCAGGGCCCGCACGCCCATCCCCGCCCCGTTGAGCATTTCCCCGAGCACGTTGAGGTTACCGGGTTCATCATCAACGATCATGATGGTGGTTGGAATGCAATCAGTCTTCATAGGGGTTCTCTCGGAATTGACTCCAGCAGACAGTACAGGCGGTCATAGTCGTAGGCATCCGACAACACACGCATCCCGGCAGCCAACCCGGCATGCTCGCGCTCAATCCCGGCTATCAGGTCGCGCAATTGTTGGATGTCGCCGCGCCGCAGCGCTTGCTCGAGAAGGTGGCGCGTGGCCGCCGGCAGACAGGCCAAGGCGGCGGCATCCAGCAGGGGGGGCGCGGCCTGGGGTGGCGCGACCGGGTCCGTATCGTGATCGTAGCTAACGCCGGTGACGCGGCTGATTTCAGCAAACAACTGATTACGGCGCACGGGCTTGGAGACATAGCCATCCGCGCCGATGGCAAGCGCCTGGGCCTTCTCATCGGCAAACCCGGAGGCGGTCACCACCAACACCGGCACTTCGCGCCCGCCTGGCAGTTGCCGCAAGCGGGCGATGGCGGTGTACCCATCCATCCCCGGCAAGCGCTTGTCCATCAGCACCAGGTTAATGTCATTGGCCTGCTGCAAGCGGTCGAGGGCTTGCGCCGCGTCGTCCACCGCTTCGACGCTGAAGCCGGCCGCCGTGAGCATGGCCGCAAGCATGTCGCGGTTATCAAATTCATCATCAACCACCAGCACCCGGCACACCCGCTGCCCGGCCGCCAAGTGCCGCACACTTCCCCATGAGTGTGACCCTGCAACCCCGCCACTGACCACACCCGCGGTGAATGTGAAACGGAAGCGGCAACCCGCACCGGGCTGGCTGGTGACCGAGACGTCCCCACCCAAGGCCCGCGCGTAACGCCGGCTCAAGGGCAGTCCCAAGCCGGCACCCTTGCCACTCCGCACGCCCTGTTGCGCCTGCTCAAAGACATCGAAGATGCGCTCCAATTCGTCATCGCTGATGCCACATCCCGTATCCTCGACGTCCACAACCAGTGTGGGAGCCTCCACCGTGGTGCCGGGCTCCCTGCCCGCAAACACGCGCACGCCACCCTTGGCGGTGAACTTGAAAGCGTTGCCGACGAGGTTGACCAGAATCTGGCGCACCTTGCCGGAATCCGCGTGAATGAACTGCGGCACCTCCGGGGCATGCGCGATCTCCAGCGTCAACCTCTGCGCCTGCGCGTGCCGCACAAACATCAGCCGCACATCCTCCAGAACCTGATAGAAATCAAAGTCGCCGGGGGCCAGCGTGGTCACGCACGCGTCACTGCGCACCAACTCCAACAGATCGGTGAGCAATTCGAGCAGATGCTCGCCGCTGCGGTTGATCGCGCTCAGCCGCTTGCTGGTCGGACACATCCGGCATTCGCGTTGCATGATCTGGACATAGCCGAGGATGGCGTTGAGGGGCGTGCGGATTTCGTGCGACATGTTAGCCAGGAACAGGCTTTTGGCCATGGCCGCGGCTTGCGCCGCATCGCGGGCGTGAATCAAATTTTCCTGGAGTTTGCGGGCCTCGCGCTCATTGGCGCGGCGGGCTTCAAAGTTGGCGAACACCTCGGCCAGCACGCGCAGCAAGGCCACTTCCTCGTCGCGCCACACCCGCTCCTCGCGCACCGCGTCAAAGCCAACGAAACCAAGACAGGTCTGCCCCTGCATCAACGGCAGGGTGATGAGCGAGCGGATCCCCTGCGGATCGAGCACCTGCCGCAGAAACCCGTCAGCCGGCAAGGCCGCGACGCTGGGGACGTGCATGGACTCGCCATGGCGATGAGCTCTCACCCAATCCGGCAGCAGCGCGTTGGGCACGGCCTGCAGGTTGGCGATTTCCGGAGCGATACCCGGAGCACACCACTCGTGGGTGTTGCTCATGGTGTCGGCGGCAAAGTCGTAGCCAAACAGATAGGCCCGGTCCGCGTCAATGAGCCGCCCCATGGTTGCCAGAGACTCGTCAATGGCCGCATCCTGCCGCTCCGTCGGCACGTTGACAAAATGGGTGGCCAGATGCATCAACTCGCGTTGAATCACCGAGAGCCTGGCCAGTTCGGCCTCGGCGCGCTTGCGTTTGGTCTTGGCTTCCTGCTCCTCGGTTAGGTTTTTGCAGACCCCGAAGATGCAGTCCACCCCATTCCACTTGCCAAACCACACGCGGGTCTCGACGGGCACCAAGCCCCCGTCCTTGCGCACCAGCGGCAACGGGCAACTTTCCCGTTCGCCGCGGAACATCTCACCGAAAATCGCCTCGGCTTCCTCACGCTTGTCCGCCGGATGAACATCGAGCAGATGCATGCCGCGGAGTTCGTCGGGCCCGTAGCCGAGCATGCGGGTGACCGCGGCGTTGGCAAAGAGCACCCGGCCCTCGGGCGTGCTCACCAGAATGATGTCCGTGATGGTCTCGAAAAAGGTGCGGAAATTCGCCTCACTCTCGCGCAGCGCCTCCTCGGTGCGCTTGGAGGCGGTGATATCGCGGCTGATGCCGAGCACCCCGATGAGGTGGCCATCGGGGCTGCGGTAGGGGGTTTTGAGGGTATCGATGAGGACCTGCCGGCCATCAGGGTAGGTGACCCACTCCTCATTGCGGCGTGCCTCGCCCGATTCGAGCATGCGCCGGTCATATTCCTGGAAATGCTGCGCCACCTCCGGCGCAAAAAGGTCGTGGTCCGTCTTGCCGACGATCTCCTCGCGCGGACGTCCGACAAACTCGGCAAAGGACGGATTGCACCCCAGATAGACGCCATTGACGTCCTTGTAGAAAATGATGTCGGGAATGCTGAAAAGCAGGGAATCGAGCAAGCCGGCCTGATGGCTGTTAGAGTCGGCGGGACGGCGCGGGGCCACGCCTGACCCATGCCTGCCAGTGGCAGGCGCGGCGCGCCGGGAAGAAGGGTCGGGATTGGGCATGGGGGAATTGAACTGACTTGGGCGTGCCAGATTGACTACGGCGAAAGCGATAACCCTCGAACGGGCAACGTGCAAGGCGGAAGGGGGCCAGCCCCGGAAATCACGCACGTCGGCAACCATATTGGGACCCGGTGAGAGCATGGCAAGGCTAAAGGTGGGACAGGGGCCGCGCCAACGGCAGCGCGGGCATCGCCGACGCCACTCAGGGCAGATTGCGCAGTTTCTTTTGCTCGGCGATCCAGGCGCGGTCGGCATCGGAGAGCTTGTCCTCGAGCGTGCGGGAACGGGTGCCATCCGGCTCAATGAGGACCAACTCCCCCTTGGCATAGGACACCAGCCTGGCAAAGACTTTGCGGGCCCGCCGGTCCTGCCACTCGCGATAGCCCTTTTTCTCAAGGTCGGCACGCCAACCGGTATAGGCTTTGGTGGAGACCGATTCCCCGTGCTTGATAAGCCCCCAAGTGAAATCCGCGTTGCCCCGCTTGTAGCCGACGTAACGGCCGATGACCTCGCCACTGCAATTGAGCAAAATCAAGGTGGGGTGCCCTAACACCTTGTAGCGTTTTTTGAGCGCGACGGCGTAATTCCTAACATCGATTTCACGGGTCCGCGCCGCATCCAGCGAGAGGTCGGGATCTTTGACGCTAAGCGCGTCATCGACCCGCAGCCGGACGAGTTTTTCCGTGGCCCATTTTTCGAAGTCATTGGTGGACAGCAACTCCTCATTGAGGGCTTTGCACAGGGGGCTGTTTTGGGAACTGGTGAACCAAATGAGCAACGGCTTGCCCTCACGGGAGGAACGCCGGCGGGCAAGCGTCTCGCTTTCCTCCCAAGTCTTGGATTTGGGCGCGGTCAGCATGTCGGTCAACTCGGGCAGTTGCGCATCCGGATCATCCGGGTTGGTGAACACAATGTCCTCCATCGGGGTGAATGCCAAACCCGAGGTGGGATCCGGCTTGTTCCTGCCGGGCGTCACGGGCGTGCCTGCCGCAGCGTCGGTTCCGTGCGCCTTGAGTGGCGGCGGCATGTCCGCGGTTTCCTGCGCCTTGGTGTTGTTGAGCGGGTGCAGCTTGGACCTCACCCCGGACCAGCCGCAGGCGGTCAGGCCCACGACCCACACCAACAACCATGGCAACGCGCGTTTCATCAGGAATATGTCAGCGGAATTCTTCAAGCCTCACCCGGGCGCTCGACCCTACTTTTTCAAGCGCACCGGCGTGCCACAATAGGTGCAACGGAACCAACGGAAAAACAACATGTGCAGACACATGGGAATGATATGGCCCAGTCCGCGGAAGTAATGGGCCTTGGCATTTTTGCGACAACTGCGGGGCAAAAACACCCGCTGCGTGCAGATCCGGCAACGCCCCCCCACACCGTAGATCAGATACAATATCCCCAGCACCGGCAAACTGCACGGCACCACCAAAAACCATAACGTGACCCAGTTGAAACTGTCAGGAAACATCACCGCCAGCAGCAATATGGTGCAATCCACCATGGCCAGCGGCAACATCACCGCGAGCAACAAGGTGACCACGGCACCCGTGAGCATGCCTAGCGGATGGGTGTGCAGCACGCCCCGCACATAGGAACGGGAACGCGGGTCACGACCTCTGTTGGTCGCTTCAAGGGGCGCCCGAATCAACGCCACCCGCCCGCTTTCAGGCGAGGCATCATCGGCGGACGGACAACTCGAACTCGGAATCCGCTGCCCCACCTTTTCCAAATCCGCAATGGACCTGAGCCGCGTGACATCTATCTCTAACCGCTGCGGCACGGCCTCGGCAAGTTGCACATACACGAACGAGGACGCCGGGCGGGACACCCCGGGCAATGGCGTGCGCGGCAACACCCCTTGCGTCGCGTCGCGACCACTCACACGGATTTCAAGATCCCCGGAACAACGGTTGAACAAAATGGCCGGCGGGATGTCCGCCACCGCCAGTTGATTCTCCACCAACTGCCACGCCGGCAACGGAATCGCCAAGGGCGCCGCAGCCAGCAACTCCAACCCTTGTGGCGTCGCCTCATAATTGACCGGCATGCTCGAGACCACCGCCACTTCATCCACCTGCCCGAGACTCTGACGGGCATGGGAAATCCAACCTTCGACGACCTTCCGCGCTGGCGCGCGACTGGCAATTTGCAGCATTTTGTTAGCTCGGCCCAATTCACGGACCAAATCCTCCACGCCGGCCTTGGCCAGGGTCTCAATATTGTGAAACCCCGCCGCTTCGAGCAATTCGCGCGACGTTTTGCCGATTCCGTGGATGCTGCTGAGATCAGTCATGGGGCTGGAGGCATTGGCATCTTAACCGCTAAATACGCACTGGCAAGCCGTCATGCCAAAGCCGTCAACATCTCCCCAAGTTGCAGCAATTTCGCCCGCCATTCCTCCAGCCGGGCCTTTTCCTGGACCACCACCTCCGGCGGCGCGCGCTCGACAAAGCTGGCATTGCCCAGTTTGCCTTCGCATTTCTTCACCTCCAGACCGATGCGTTCAATTTCCTTGGTGAGGCGGACGCGCTCGGCCTCCACATCGATCAGGCCTTCCAATGGCATGTAGACCTCACCCGCCGGGGTCACCGCGGCCGGCGTGCCCTTGGCCGCCTCATAGCCCGGCTCCAGCAGGATCTGTCCGGCCCCCGCCAGCAGGCCTAACACCCTGACTTCCCCGGCGAGCCACGCCGGGGCGGCTTTGATGACAAAGCGCAGGTCCTTGCGCGACCCCATCTTGCATTCCGCCTTGAGGTTGCGCATGCGTCCGGCGGCTTCATAAATGTCCGCCGCCCGCGCCTGGGCCAACTCGATCCGCTCCACGGCAACGCCCGCCAGCAACGCTTGCTCCGGCAGCGCCTGTTGCATGAGAAACGTGCCCTCGGGCACATAACCCATGCGCGCGGATAGTTCCTCGGTGACGTGCGGCATGTACGGATGCAACAACTGCAAGTAGCGGCTCATCACCGCATCAAAGGTGCCCAAGGTGGCCAGCCGCGCCGCGGGCGTGGCACTCTCGCGCAGGTCGAGTTTGACCGCTTCCAAAAATTTGTCGCAAAACTCACTCCACAAAAATTCATACAAACGCTGGGCAATCTCGCCAAAGCGATACTCGCCGTAAATCCGCTCCAGATCCGCGCTCAACTCATCCAGCTTGGCCATGATGTCGAGGTGATAGGGCGGCAACGACGCCTGCTCACGGCTCACTTGCCAGCCACCGCTGCCGCCTTCCGCCATTTGCCGGAAGCGGCAGGCGTTGTAGATTTTGTTAGCAAAGTTGCGGCCTTCCTCGATCGAGGCCTCGTCAAACCTCACATCACTGCCCACCGGCGCGATGCGCATCAGCCCGAAGCGCAGCCCGTCCGCGCCATATTTCTCCATCAGATCGATGGGATCCGGCGAGTTGCCCAGGGACTTTGACATCTTGCGCCCTTGCAGGTCGCGGATGATGGTGGTGAAATAAACATTCTTGAATGGCAGCCCGCCGGCAAATTGAAAACCCGCCATGATCATCCGCGCCACCCAGAAAAAAATGATGTCCGGCCCTGTCACCAAATCCGCGGTCGGATAGAATTTCCGCAACGTCGGGGAAACCTCCCCCACCCCGGCCATCGTCGCAAACGGCCACAACCATGAGGAAAACCACGTGTCCATCACATCCTCGTCGCGCACCCAGCCCGCCGCCTCCGCCGGTGCCTCGACCCCCACGTGAATGTCGCCGGCGGCAAAGTCCGCCATCCCTAACGCCTCGGCGGATTTCAACTCATCGAGTTTGTCCTTGCGATACCAGACCGGGATTTGGTGACCCCACCAGAGCTGCCGGCTGATGCACCAGTCCTGGAGGTTTTCCATCCAATGCGCGTAGGTTTTCGCCCAACGCTCGGGCCGGAACTTGATGTCACCGTTGGCCACCGCCTCCGCCGCTTGTTGCACGCACGGATACTTGAGGAACCATTGCATCGAAATGCGCGGCTCGATCGGCACATGCGCCCGCTCGGAAAACCCGACGTTGTTGTCATACTCCTCCACCTTGATGAGCAAACCCATCGATTCCAACATTTCCACCGCTTTCTTGCGGGCCACAAACCGGTCCAATCCATCCAACTCCGGGCAGGCCGGGCAATGCACGCGGCCATCCGGGTGCAGCACATCGATGATTTCCAACCCATGCCGCAGGCCGATTTCAAAGTCCGCCTTGTCGTGCGCCGGCGTGATCTTCAACGCCCCGGTGCCAAATTCCAAATCCACGTGGTCATCCGCGATGATGGGAATGTCCGCCGCCGGAAACGGCCGCCTCACCCTGCGCCCGATGTGCTTGATATAGCGCGGGTCCTTCGGATTGACCGCCACGGCGGAGTCGCCCATCAGGGTTTCCGGGCGCGTGGTGGATATCTCGATGAACTCACCGGGCGCATCCGCCAACTCGTATCGCATCGTGTACAACTTCGAGCGCTGCGGCGTCATGATGACCTCCTCGTCGGACAACGCTGTTAGAGAAACCGGACACCAGTTGACCATCCGCTTGCCGCGATGAATGAGCCCCTGCTTGAACAACTCCACAAACACCTGGCTCACCCACTGGCTGTAGTCCTCGTCCATGGTGAAGCGCTCGCGGCTCCAGTCACACGAGCAGCCGAGGCGCTTGAGTTGTTGGATGATGATGCCGCCGTGCTTTTCCTTCCACACCCACACCCGCTTGAGAAATTCCTCGCGACCCAGATCCCGGCGGGTCTTGCCCTCGGCATCGCGCAACTCGCGCTCAACCTTCGCCTGCGTGGCGATGCCCGCGTGGTCGGTGCCGGGCAGCCACAGCACTTCCTTGCCCAACTGCCGCGCGCGGCGCGCCAGGATGTCCTGCAAGGCGTTGTTCAAGACGTGCCCAAGGTGCAGAATGCCGGTCACATTCGGCGGCGGAATGACAAGCGAATACCCGTCCTTGGCCGACGTCGGATCGGCTTCAAAACATTTTCCATCCATCCACGCGGCATACCATTTGGCTTCCACGGCTTGCGGTTCATAGGCTTTCGGCAACTCGGACATGCGGCCCGAGGGCATGCCAGAGCCCGCCCGCTTTGTCCAGCGCGGATCCACCCCTGCCGCCCACCGCCCGAGTAATTGGCTTAATCAAGCTCTATTCCCGCGGGTCTTCCCATCCCCAACCAACCACCATCGATACACTTCCGCAGCGCTATGCCTTCCGCAGCGTTATGCCTTCCGCTATGGCGGGCGTATCCCACGCCACGCCGCGCCCGCCGTGCCCCGCCACCTGACACTACCCTAACCCGACACGCAATTCAGCACTCCCAACCAATGATTCGGCGTTTTCATGCTGCAAGAAAATCGAATTTCGCCACCGTCGTCAAAAATATAATGACTGGCATTATATATTCGACACCAGTGTCAATTACATAATGACTGGCATTATATTGAACCTTGTGTTGAATTTTGAATTACGAATTGGCCCAGTCAACCGAAAGCCCTGGCCCCACTGCCCGCAATTCAGCGCCAATCCACCCTCTGACCTCTGACCTCTGACCTCTGACCTCTGGCCCCTGGTCAATCCGGGATTGTTGCGGCACTCAATGGCCAAATCTTTCCAGCGCCGGTTCCTCACCTCCACACTTGATGATTTTATAGCGAATCACCGAATCATTCGATGGTGGTGATGGTGCTGTTCACCTTGATGACTCTTTCGATATCGAAACTAACATATGCCAAGCGGTCAATGCCAAACGGCGTCAGCGTAAGCAGTTCCATGGTCCAGCGGCCCTCATCATTAAAGACGGCGTCGTAGTCTTTGACTGTCAGCACCCGGTTTTGTGGCACGGAGTCACTGATGACCACGGCGGACCCCGGCACGATCGTGCCGGTAACTCCCAGCCGCGGATCTCCCTGATAGACCTGCGCGTAAGTAGTCGAACTCGGATAAAGGTCGTTGAGTGTCAAGGTGAGCGTCGGCACGGTGAAGCGCAGCATCATGCCTTGTGTCAGGCCGGCTATCGAACCATCCGCCACCGGCCAGATCTGAATGAACTGCGAGGCGAGTTGTGACGACGGCGCTTGATAGTCCGCCAACGAGAACACCGAAAAACGCTCCTCACCCCGAACCTTCGTCCGGACCGCACCGGGCACCGCATTCACGGCGTAGGTCAGGGTCTGCGTGCCATTGGTGGTGATCGATGCCTGCGTCAGCAAGGTCGCCTGGGTCCGATCCAAGGTCACGCCCGTTCCACCCGTGCCATAGGATTGGACATGATGCAATAGATTGGCGCTCTTCGAGGCCGCCGGATCCGTCGCGCCACTGAGCAAGCCGGATACCGTGACATCGACATAAAACGGACGGTCCGCGCGGGTTCGCGGGATGGCGGGATATGTATCTTCCGAACGGATGACCACGCTGGACAATGGCACGTAGGTACCGACATAGCGCGTATCCAACAGGTAACTCGTCAACGGGGTGGATTTGACGGTCCACAATTCAAAGCGGGCCCCACCCGGGTCAATCGCGAGCGAGGACAATTGCGAGCCGGTGGCTGCCACCGTTGCATCCCACTGGACGGCGGTGGGAAACTGGACTTGACGGATGAAATTCGTGTAGGTCGCTGTTTGGGCCGGGGCCAGTGCCGCAACCGCCAGAAACACGGGAACAAAGCGCAACAGGAGATGTCTCATGGTTTGGTTTTCTCAGTTCGAGTTGCAGCGGATGGGGATTTTTCGGGTGGTGGGACTTTGGGTGGCAGCAATGATATGGGGCCTCCCAGATAGGTCGCCACGATCAGGTTGCGGCATTGCGTCATCATTTTGCGGGTATCCTCGGCCACCGGTTCATTGCCCTCGGCTTGCACGCGGCTGATTTCGATGGTGGTGATCCAGCCACGATTGGCGGCGAAGAAATCCGCCCAGCCGACGATTTTCGCCCCGGGCTGGATTTTGAGACGTTCGGCGCAAGTCTCTGGAATCTGCATGATCGCATGCTTGGGCACGAGGGTGGCGAGGCCATCGAAACACAGGATATCCGACTGGCTGAGCAGATCTTGAGGACGGTTCGGCTTGGTGCCGGTTTGCACAACGGTCGGATAGGCGGTCAAGGATCCGACAGGAATCGATGGATCAGTGGTTTGCGCCAATGCCTGTGGTGAGGCAAGCGCGGAGATTGCGACGGCGAGCGCCGCGAGCGTGGTAATCGGGTTGGGACTCATGCGGGTTTGTTGGGAATGGGTGGGTTTATCACGGGCGAGTTGATGAAAGAAATGTACGTTTTTCCAGAGTTGAGGGTAGTCACGATTTTCGTGATAGACGTGTCATGATTTCAACCACACGGATCCGGTCAATCGCGCCGGGCACGTGGACCCCGACCCCGCCGACGGGCGCGTAACGGAACCTGGCGGCGTTATGCGCCGCAGCGTTCGCACTGTCAGCAGGAGTGGCGTGATCCAACAAAAAAGAGGTGAAGAGCGGGGCCACAGAGCATCCTCCAAACGGCACCGGTTCTTCACCTCTTGACTTGATAACTTCCTTACCTGATCACCTTATCATTCGCCCGGACTCCATTCCTCGGAGGCGGAGGCGGCAAGGTTGAAGGCTTGCTCGAGGCCGACCATCTCGCTGGACGGACGCAAGCTCTCGAAGCTGGCGCTTTCCTTCTTGAGTTGCTCGTCGCTGTAGTTGACAGCCTTGATCGAGAGACCGATGCGGCGCTCGACCTTGTCCACCTTGATGACGCGGGCCTCGACGGGATCGCCGACCTTGATGATGTCCTTGACCTTTTCCACATGATCCTCGCTGAGTTGCGAGATATGGATGAGGCCGTCGATGTCGCCATCGAGGCTGATGAAGGCGCCGAAAGAGGCAATCTTGGCCACCGTGCCCTTGACCAGGTCGCCGACCTTGAAGCGCTTGTCGATGATGCTCCAGGGGTCCTCCTCGGTTTGTTTGATACCGAGGGAGACGCGTTGGTTCGCCTTGTCGATGGCGAGCACAATTGCTTCCACCTCGTCGTTTTTCTTGAGGACTTCGGACGGGTGGTTGATCTTGCGGGTCCACGACATGTCGGAGACGTGGATCATGCCATCGATGCCCTCTTCGAGTTCCACAAATGCGCCGTAGGCGGTGAGGTTGCGGACCGGTCCCTTGATGGTGGCGCCCACCGGGTAGCGGAGCTCGATTTCATCCCACGGGTTGGCATCGAGTTGGCGCACGCCGAGCGAGATTTTCTGTTCCTCGATGCTGATGCCGAGGACGACGGCGGAGATTTCCTGGCCGATTTCGAGCACATCGCTCGGGCGGGTGATGCGCTTGACCCAAGAGAGTTCGGACACGTGGACCAGGCCTTCCACACCACGCTCGATTTCGACGAACGCGCCGTAAGGCAGCAACTTGGTGACGCGGCCTTTGACGTTGTGGCCGATCGGATATTTGCGCTCGATGTCTTCCCAAGGATTTTCCGACATTTGTTTGAGGCCGAGCGACACGCGCTCTTTCTCGCGGTCCACATCGAGGATGACGACATCCACGGATTGGCCGATGTGCAACAATTCGGAAGGATGGTTGATGCGACCCCACGACATGTCGGTGATGTGCAGCAAGCCGTCCATGCCCTGGAGATCGACGAAGGCACCGAAGTCGGTGATGTTCTTGATCGCACCGGTGACCTTGTCGCCGATCTTGACGGTTTGGAGGAAACGCTGGCGCAGTTCCGAGCGCTCGGCCTCGATGACCTCGCGGCGGGACAGCACGATGTTTTTGCGCTCGTCGTTGACCTTGACGATCTTGAATTCGTAGACGTTGCCGACGTATTCGTTGAGATCCTTGGGGGGAATGATGTCCACCTGCGAGCCCGGCAGGAACGCTTCCACGCCGACGTTGACGGTCAGGCCGCCCTTGACGACGCTCTTGACCTTGCCGCGGACCAGGCCGCCATCTTGGAAAACCTTGACGATCTTTTCCCAGTTTTGCTTGTGGGCGGCCTTTTCCTTGGAGAGGACGACCATGCCCTCTTCATTTTCGAGTTTTTCGAGCAGGACTTCGATTTCGTCGCCGATTTCAATTTCCTCGTCCTCGAATTCGTTGGACGGGATGGCGCCTTCGGATTTGTAGCCGACGTCAACGAGAACGACTTGGGGGCGGATTTCCAGAATGGTGCCCTTGACGATCGAGCCTTCGCGGAATTCGCGGAAACGCGAGTCGATCAGGTCGTTGAGTTCTTTATTGGTGGGTTCCGCGAGTACGGTACTCATGGTGTGTGTTTGGTTGGGGGTTGTGTTGGGGGTTCGTTTTCCTGCCGATGATGCCCCGGGTAAGTGGCTTCTGACAGACACCGGGGCTCCATCCGCCGGCCAGAAGAAAGAAAAACGGAGGGCGAAACTAGCCCGCCCGCGGCGGATGGCAAGGCCAAAGCTGCGGATTCGGGAAAAAAGGCCGGCCGGGGGGCGCTTTCAACCTCAATGCGCGCGGTGAGGGCGATACCCGGCGGCTCACGGACGCTCCACCAGCCCAAGACGCATTCTCACGAATGCGCCTACGAGCTGCCGCGCTCTTCGTAGGCGCGCGGGTGAGCGCGCAGTGAGGGTGATACCCTGCGGCTCACGGACGCGGCAGGGTGGCCGGCGCGGTATCGACCACGGTCGTGACCGACGGCTCGGTGGCGCCCGGCGTGGTGTGAATGATAAAGACGCGGCGAAAGGCCTCGAGGTACTGCACTTGGCGCTCGGTGAAAGCCACCCACGCCGCGTTCTCCCAATAATAGAAGTTGGTTTGGGCCAGGTTGAATTCATTAACCTTGTGGACGGCAGGCACCCGGACGACGGTCCCCGGCTTGATGGCGAATTTGTGCTCACCCGCTTCAATAGCGGTGGCCACGCCCACCAGACTGAGCACCCGTGACTCGCCTTTGGGAAAGGCCTCCGCGGAGTCGTTGATGAGCACCATCCGGTAGGCAGGTTGCGCGTCAGGAGCCCCCGGCAACACAATGACCATCGCCCGCTGGGTGCCGGCGGGAACTTTCACGGTGGCGAGCAGCTTGCCCTCGGACTTGCCCGGTGCGGGCGCAGCCGTGGGGTAAAGCACCAACAATCCGTTGACCGGTTGGGTGACTTGCGCTTCGGACAGCCCTCCCGCAAGAAATCGCAAGCGAACCCGGGCGCCCGCCGCGTCCGCCACAAACAATTCGGGCGCGGGATGGACCGGATCATGCCAGAGCACGCGGATCTGCAGCGGTGCCGGCGCAGCCGGCGACTGGGCATGGCCCGCCACGGACCACAAGCCTAACAGAACAAGCAGAATCCAAGGGCGTATGGGGGAGTTCCTGTGCATCAGATTTCATTGCAGTTAAGCCACCGGAATGACCTCACGCTCATGCGTCGGCCGAAAGTCCGGTTCATCGGCGCCGCCTTGGTATCGCTGGCTGCATTCAACGACGGGCGGTCAACCGGATCCACATATTCGGGCAAGCGTTGCACCACCGCTTCAGCGTAGGCGCGGGCGCTCACTTTGCCGTCGGCACCCCATGCCTCACCGCAAACGCGGATGACGAAGGTATCGGCACGCACCGTCGCGGCCGGTTCGAGGAGCCGCATCAGATCCCCCTGGCAGATCCAGCCCGGGGCTCCTGCCGCGGGGTTGCCGGTGGCTGCCGTCGGGGTCTTGTAGTTGTATAAAATGGCGTTGGTCACGTCGGCCACGGTGATTGGAACTTGGGTGGCGAAGGCCTTGTCGTTGAGCTTGGCCTGGCTGATAGCCGCTTCCAGTGCACCGCTGCGGGTCAGGTCGGATTCCGCGCCGATCTGGCGGTTCACAAATTCGGAGAGCGAGAGGAACGGTCCGCGGAGGCGCACCTGCTCGACGATTTTCTCGGCCAGGACAGCGATCTCGGTGTCACTGAGTTCGCGATAGCCGTTCCACTCGTTGGTTTTGGCGTCATCGATTTTGCTGGCATTGACGACCCCGCCGATCCGACCGCCGTTGACCAGCGACATGGGCAGGATGGGGATAAGGGTGCTGGCCGTGGTTTCCAGCACCCCACTCTTCGCCCAAAGGGTGACCATCTGACTCTTGTTGAGTGACGCCAGCATGGCCTTCCAAGCCTGCACGCGCGTCGAGTTGACATTGAACGGCCCTTGGAGCATCTGGTATTCCGCCGCAGTCTGATAGGCGGTGTTTTTCGGCTTGGCGGAGGCGAAAAGTTCCGCCTTGGCGGAGGCGATGGTTTTGCCGGCGGGCAGATAGGGTTGGAAGGCCTGCGACGCCAGTGGCCTTTTACCTTCCATGAATTCACTGAACACCGTGTCCGGTGTGGTCTTCCCCGCGGTCGCAAAGGTCGAAAAATAAAACCGATCGTAGAGCGCGTGGTTGGCCAGCACCGAGTGGTCGAGCAAGGCATAGCCGGCCACACTCGAATCGAGTTGGCTCACCTTGTCGGTGGACATCAATGGCGAGACCAGCGAGTTGGCCACGGGCTGCACGAAATTGGGCAGATAGAACGAGGTCAGGGCGTTGGAGCGGCGGAAGTCGGCGATTGTTTGCAGCGGACCGGTGGGCAATTCCAGATAACTGCCCGACTTGATGCCCTTGGCGGTGGTGTTTCCCGTTAGATACGGGCTGCGGTTGGTGGCATCCACGACCAGATAGTCCTCGAAGGCCCCGGCGGCGGCGAAGCGCTGGAGGTTGAGCTCATGGGATTGGGCTCCGGGTTTTTCCTTTTTCAGGTCCATGGTGACGACCGTGCGGGCGGGATTGTGAAACAGGAAGGGCTTGCCCGCCAGACGCCCGTCTAACAACGTGTTGACGCTGCCGGCGGTCTCGGTACGCTTCCCCGTTTCATAGACACCGCCGTTGGTGGTGCGGGCGGAGGTGGCGAAAACCGCCACGGTTTTCGCCCGCGCATGGTTGGAGATATAGGCATCGGGGGTGGCGGTGTTAGATACATGGGCGTCGATGGCCCTGAAGTCCCCGCTGTCGGGGTAGCGATAGACCTTGGGAAACAGCGACTTGAGGGTGGCATCGTCCAGATATTTGAAACTGAATCCGCCATATTTCTTGGTTGCGCCATTGGAGGTGATCGTGGCGAGCATCTGGAACTCCGCGCTCGGATCATTGGGGGGCTTTTGCACGGCAAACTCCATGGATATCCGGTCGTCCTGTTTCAAGCCGAGCACCCGGTGCACCCGGTCGCTCTGTTGGGCTTCCGGCGGGCTGTAGTCCACTGGCGAAAGCACATCCAGATCGTAGCCGACGCAACGGCCCTTGTATCCGGGGCTGGCCTTGACAAACTCACCCCTGAGATCCCGGTCGTTGACAATGAACTTGCCGTCACCGTCGCCAAAGATGGTTTGCGGGTCCACATGAAGTCCGCACACCAGGGTTTGGCCGGGCTTCATGACGATCGGCCCGGTGCGGGCGGTCGAACTGGAAGTGTAATCGGACCAATTGGCGATGCCGATGACGAACACCCGGTCCTGACTGAGGTTGTCATCCCAATACAGGGAGTTCAAGGACACCAGTTGGGTGTTTTGCGCCTGGCCATTGACATAGAACTTGAAGGCGACCGGCAGGTTCTTGAAGGTCACATCCATTTGATCGAACGAAAGGCTGAGATTGTAGGGATTGTGCAGGGTGATGAGGGGTGTTAGAACCAGATGCCCCATGTAACGCAGGTCGGCACTCTGCGCCGTGAGCAGGGGCGTCCACATGCCGTGGGACTCACGGACCACAAAGCTCAACACGATTTCAACCTTGGCGATGACCGGCCCCGGATAGTAGGTGGTGGGCGCGGCCTGGGTCGTGATCAACACGTCCTGCACAGGCTTGGTGACCATCCCCGGGGTGGTGTCGGCATTGGTGACGTTGCGGAAGCTGTTGTAGTAGCCTGACAACGCGCTCCAGTAAGGGTCGGAAAGGCCGGTGATATCGAGGGTGGATTGGTATAATTTCTTGTCGGCAAAGGCGGCCGGCAGGGTGCTGTTCATTTCAAACACGGAGGACAAATCCTGCTTGAGCCCGCCCCGGCGGACATCCGTGAGCAAGCCCAGCGAATAGGGCGTCACATCATTGCGCAAGGGCTTGAGACGCCCCTTGGCCTGGCCATACAACTCCACCTGCTCAAGATCGGTGAATTTCACGGCGTTGGCAGCGGCCGCCGTGAAATGCTCGGCCGTGTCGTCCTTGGGCAGGCAATCCACCAATCCGTTAGACGCGGAGCTGACGACCGCGGGATCGGGGCGCTGGCCGGCGAGCAGGGCGCGTTTTTGTGCCAGCGTCTTGTTTTGGCTGGGATCACGATAGAGATTGATGCGGGCTTTGACCGCCTCGTCGGCCACATGCCAGGCGAACGCCCCACGGACCTTGCCGTCCCGCAGGACGGGCACCCGGCCGGCTGCGGCTTTCGCGCCAGCCGCGGCCTTGCCGCCCAAGGCGGCGTCGCCCACGAGTTCGATGGCCTCGCCGGTCCATGCCGCAGTGGCGAACTCCCGGGTGGCCGCCGCTGCGGGATCGGCACTGGAGACGAGCCAACGGCGGAAGCGCCGGTTTTTTTCCGCGCCGTAGTTGAGAGCCCCGCCAACCGGGTTGAAATCCCATGACTCCCAAACCCCCGTGAGATTCGGCTTGCCGGGCGTGGCCATGAGAATCTCGGAACCGGCAGTGACCGCCTGGTCCGGCCCCAGCGAGCGCTGCAACTCGCCGATGGCCAGCATCAAGGCCAGCCGCGCGTTGTTGCGCGCTGTGGCCAGTGCCTCATCCTGACCGGCCGCCCGCAACGACACACTCGACAAGGTCAGCAACCCGACCGCCAGGAGCGTCAACAACACCATCAGACTGAGCGTGACCACCAGGGCAAACCCACGGGTCTGAGGCACTGCAGTGGACGGTTTCATGCGTCTGCCAATTTACCACACATTGTAATCACAAAGAACTGAACTGTCATTACCCGTACCCTTGCCTCAAAGCAACCTCTAATTGCTGGCAGATCGGGGCGCGTTTCTATTGACGCGGCCGGCCACGACCGCTATGCCTTTTTGCATGTTAATGAATTTCGTGTTGAATCATTTGGGGTGGCTGGCGTTGTTGGTTCCGGCTGCCATCCTCATCTATGAATCGGTGGTGGTGGTCGGCGGCAATGAAATCGCCCTGATCGAACGCCGCTGGTTCGGCCGCAAGATGCCTCAGGGACGCGTGGTGGCGCTGGGTGACGAAGTGGGCATTCAGGCACGCACGCTGGGCCCGGGCTTGCATTTTCTCATTCCCTTTATCTACAAGGCGACCAAGAGCGCGTTTACCGAGATTCTGGAAAACGGCATCGGCTTGATCGAGTCGGTGGACGGCACCTCCATCCCCGCCGGCAAAATCTTTGCCGCGGTGGTGGCGGGCCACAATTCGTTTCAGGATGGGGAGGCGTTCATCCGCAATGGCGGCCAGAAAGGCCCGCAGATCGAGGTGCTGCCGCCCGGCAAATACCGGATCAATCCGTACCTGTTCAAACTAACCAAAGGCAGTGTCACCGAGATCAAGGATTACGAGATCGGCATCGTGGATTCGGTGGACGGCACCGCCATCCCGGAAGGCCGCATCTTTGCCCAGGCGGTGGATGGCCATGCGTCATTCCAAAATGGCGAAGCCTTCATCAAAAACGGCGGGCAGAAAGGTCCGCAGATTGACATCATTCCTCCCGGCAACTACCGCATCAATCCCTATCTGTTCAAGGTCACCAAGAGCACCACCACCAAGATCAATGAGGGCGAGATCGGCCTGATAGAGTCATCCGATGGCCTGGCGATTCCGGCCGGGCGCATTTTCGCCACCGTGGTAGCCGGTCACAACTCGTTCCAAGCGGGCGAGGATTTCCGCAAAAACGGCGGCCAGAAAGGCCCGCAAACCGAGATCCTGCCGCCGGGCGTCTATCGAATTCATCCCAAACTCTTCAAAGTCACCAATGCCGAGGCGGTGGTCATTGCCAAAGGCCAGGTCGGCATGGTCACCGCCCAGGACGGCGCGCCCATCCCGATGGGACGCCTCCTGGCACAAAGCGTGCCGAACCACTCGAATTTCGAAAACGGCGAGGCCTTCCTCAAAAATGGCGGCCAAAAAGGCCCGCAAATCGATGTGCTGCTGCCCGGCACTTACCGCATCAACCTCAATTTGTTCCAAATCCAGATTGCCCCGGCCGTGGTCATCGAGGCTAACAAGGTCGGCCTGGTCACCGCGCTCGACGGCATCCCGCTGCCGGATCGTGAATACGTCGCCTGCCCCATCACCGGCCACAACGACTATCAGGACGGCTCCGCGTTTCTAACCAAACAAGGACAGCGCGGCCCGCAACTCGACGTGCTGCGGCCGGGCACCTACTACATCAACCCGTTCATGTTCAGCGTGGAACTCGACGACGTTGCGGTCATCGAGCGCGGCCAGGTCGGGGTGGTGGTGTCCAACGTGGGCGAGGACCCGACGGCGGAGATGAAGAAGCGGCTCGGCTCGACGCAGATCGGCGCCTCCGAAGAGGAAGGCAAGGAAAAATACGTGGTGCCCAAAGGGTTTCGCGGCATCCAGGAAGAGGTGGCCGGCCCCGGCCGCTACTACCTGAACCGCCGCGCCTTCATGATGTATGTCATCGACACGACCAACATCACCATCGACTGGGACGACCAGAAAGACACCCGCTTCGACCAGTTGAATGTCATCTCCAAGGACGGCTTCCCGATCCAGGTATCGGTCAAGGTGGTCATTCGCGTGCGCCCGGACCAGGCGCCCTACATGGTGGCCAAGGTCGGTTCCATCGACAACCTGATCCAACATGTGATCCATCCGATGATCGACTCGTCGTTCCGCAACCAGGCGTCCACCGCCTCGGCGATGAACTTTTTGCAAAGCCGCTCGGAAGAACAGACCAAGGCGGAGACCCGCGCCCGCGCCGATCTTGAGAGATATCATGTCGAGTGTGTGTCGGTGCTCATCTGTCAGATCCGCCTGCCCGAGGATCTGATGCAAACCCAGACCAAGCGCATCATCGCCGAACAACAACAGGAGATGTACAAGATGGAGCAACGCTCCCAGGCGGAACGCACCGAAATGGAAAAAATGCGCGCCACCGCCGACCAACAACCGACACTGGTCGCCTCTGAGATCGCCGTCAAAGTGGCCACCCAGAAGAAGGCGGAGATGATCACCCTGGCCGAAGGCAACGCCGAGGCCAAGGCGCTGGAAGGCACCGGCGAGGGCAAACGTTTGATAGCCATCGGCGATGGTGAGGCGTCCAAGATTGCCGCCATTGGCGAGGCCACCGCCCAAGCCTACAACAAGCAACAACAGGCCATCGGCGAGGATGCCATCAAACAGATCAAGATCGTGGACTTGATTGCCGCCGCCATCGAAAAGGGCAACATCAAGATCGTCCCCGACGTGCTCGTCACCGGCGGCAACGCCGCCGACGGCCTCATGGGCATGCTCACCAAGCTGCTGCCGGGCGTGGATCTCGCCGCGCTGGCGAAAAAGCCGAAGCCGGAGGCGGCGGCGGTCGCGGAGAACGCCAAGATCTAACACAGGGACGCACCCGGCTGGTGGCGGCGAGGCTGTCCTAACAACCTCACCTGCCCGCCGGCTTGGGTTTGAGAATGACGTAGGCGGGCAAGCCCACCGCGTTGAAGCGCTGCATCAGCGCTTTGCTGGCTTCGTCATCCGGTTGCTCGGCTTGGAACTTGATTTTCACATAGCCATCCAGAGCGGCCTTCACCCCTGCATCCTGCAGCGTGGTCTTGTCCATGGTCAGGCAGTTTTTGCACCATGAGGCCCAGATGTCGATGAGTACGGGCTTGTGTTCGCGCTCGGCCACCGCCAGGCCCTCGGCCAGCGACGCGTGCCAGCCTTCCTTGAGTTTTTCGTTGGCGCTGGATGCCACCTGGCTGGTGTCCGCCGTGCGGCTGGAAAATATTTCATAGCAGAGATAGCCGTAGTAAAGGGCGGTGGCGATGATGAGTGCGCCAAACGCCTGTTTCACCCGGATCATCCAGGCACCCGGCTTGGGCAGCGATGCCAGGCCGGCCCCCGCCAACGGCCATGGAATGGCCATTCCGATGCCAAGGAAAAAGGGCAGCGCCAGCGCGCTCTGAGTGCCTTTGGCGTAGAGGTTGCTGGAGAAGAGGATGACCTGAATCACCACGGGTGCCACGCATGCGCCTGCCAACAAGGCTGCCACCGCGCCCATGGAGAAGGCCAACACGAAGCTGCCGCGCCGCGCGCCGGGGTTGAAGTTGCCCGACCAGCGTGAGAAGTCGATCGTGATCACATCGAACATCGCGAGGCCCAGCACCACAAACAGCACGGCAATCCCCAGATTGAACCATGGCGAGGCGTTGATGGTGCCGAAGCTGCCGGCGGTGAGGATCACCACCAGGCCGAGCACGCCATAGACGAGGGCCATGGCCGCGCCGTAGGTGGCGCCTAACATGAGTCCGCGCCGCCGTGAACCGGCCTGCGCGCCGGCGCCGATGATGGCGAGGTTGATGGGGATCATCGGCAGCACACAGGGTGTTAGATTCAAGGCGAATCCGCCAAGCAGCACGATCAGGATGATCGCCAGCGGACCGCGGCCGTCGAACATCCCGGCTTCCTTCACGTCGGCCTCGGCATTCCTGATAAACTTGAGGAAGGCGTCGGACCCCAGAAACCCGCCCGCGGTGCTGGCAACCACGAAGTGGTCCAGCTGGCCGATGCCAGCGTCCGGCCCGCCGCTGACTGCGGCGGCGGTCGGTGCTGCCGGCGGCTGAGTAGCTGTGGCGCTTGGCGGGGCCTGACCGCTGCCGAAGGCAATTTTGTCGAGCACCGCGGCGTTCTGCGCGGTGAGGGGCGTGGCTGCGGCCACCACCTTGAGCGACCAACTCGTGTCGACGTTGGTCGGGCCATAACACATGCTGTCGTCGCAGACTTGATAACGCAGGTGCATGGGGATGACCAGGTCGCCGGGCGGCACATCGGCCCCGATGGTTAGACTGACCCCGATGTGGAACTCGCGCTCAAACACGGCGAGTGGCAGTTCGACGTCCTCTTGCTTGAGATCGAGCGCGGGCGGGTACACCAACTCGTTGACTTGCACGCCTGCCGGCACATCCAGTTGCAGTTTTGTCGGGATCAGCAGGGGATTGCGCGGCGCGTTCGACTGCATGTGGAAGCCTTCCGGCAGCTTCACCGCCACCGCCGCACGCACGCGGGTGCCCGCATGCACCCCGTCGCTTTCCACCACGGGACCCAGTTCCGCAATGATCTTGCGGAGTTGGGCGTGGCCGGATGTCGGGCTAACAAAAAATAGGCCCGTCAACAGGATCAGGAGTTTGGGAGTGCGCATGAGGGTGGACCCGCAGGTCGGATTACTTGGGGTTAGATCAACCGATTGAACCACTGAAAACACTGAGACCCACTGAGGACACTGATTCCATCATGTTTTCAGTGATCTCAGTGGTCATCAGTGTTTCAGTGGTTTTCTTGCCTGAAATACGGGGGGTGCGCATGTCGCATGAACCACGGACTGATGAGTAAGGATGGATCAAGGTTGGGTCACCTTCACACGCCCGAAGCGTTGGGTGGTGACGGGCGTCGGATCATCCACGACAATCCGCTCCCAAGTGGCATCGATCGAGGTGGGCGGGTTGACGATCGCGGCATCGGTCAAGGCTCCCGGAGAGGAGCCAAACTGGGGGGTGTAGGTGATACCCGGGCTAAGGCCCGCCTTGCGCCGGATGAATTCCAGACGCAGCACGCCGCCAACCGGGGAGCCTCCCGGCAAGCCTTCCACTCCATTGCCACCCACGCTCAGCCTGCGGGAATCCGGTTTGTTAGGATCCAGCTTGAAGGCGTATTTCAACAGGTTGGGCACGCCGTCGCCCTGCGGCATGTCCAGCGCTCCGGCTTGGTTGGCGGCCACCGCGGATCCGGTGGTGCTCATCCATGATGCAAACGGCGTTTGCGTGTTGACCGTCACGGTGGCGGTGTTGGAGTTGTCACTTCCGGCATTATTGGTGGCACGCACCCAATACGACGTGGTTGTGCTGAGTGGCGGCGTGGTGAACGACGGGCCCGTGCCCGCCGGATTGGCATAGTCACCGACGCTTCCCGTGTACCATTGGAACGTGGGCGAAGTGCCGGAGGCCGCGACGTTCAACGTGGCGGTACTGCCGCTGTTGATGGTCGTCGATGCCGGTTGCGTCGTGATGAGCGGCGGCGTGGTCACGGTGACGGTGGCGGCATCGGAATCGGCCCCCGCAACGTTGGCCGCGTTGGTGACCTTCACCCAGTAACTGGTGGTGGCAATGAGAGCCCCTGTGTTGAATGAATTCGAATTGGTGCCCACCTTGGTGGTGGTGACCCCCTTCGCTCCTTGATACCATTGATAGGTCAATGGCGCGGTGCCGCTGGCAACCACACTGAGATCGGCGCTGCCGCCGCTGGTGATGGGGGACGGGGAAGCCGGTTGCGTGGTGATCGCGGCCGGTTGGATCACGGTGACGGTGGCGGTGTTGGAATTGGCCCCCGTGAGATTGCTGGCATTGGTGACTTTCACCCAGTAGCTGGTGGTGGCTACCAGGGACCCTGTATTGAATGAGTTCGAGTTGGTGCCCACGGGGCTCGTCGTCGTCCCCGACGACCCCTGATACCATTGATAGGTAAAGGGCGCGGTGCCGCCGGCCACCACGCTCAGCGTGGTGGAGGAACCGCTGTTGATGCTGGTGGCCGCGGGGTGCGTGGCAATTGTGGCCGGCGTTGAAGCCCCAGCTGCCACGATGATGTTGAAGGTACCCGTCGTGTTTAGCCCGGTATTATTTGTTTCTTTCCAGGCCTTGATGGTGATGGAATAGGTGCCTTGCGTCCCAGCGGCCGGGGTGCCGGAGATGTAGTTTGTTTTGTTAGAGATGGTGTTGGACTTGACCAGGCCTGTCGGCAGAGTGCCGGAGGTGATTTGGAAGGATCCAACGGAATCGGTCGTTTGAATCCCATAGACGAAATTCGTCATAGCAACTCCAACCGTAGCGTTGACGGTGGTTGAATTTGCCACGGGTTGTTTTTGTACTACGGCATTCGTGGCCCCGGCCACCGAGTCGAACGCGCCAAGGCCGACGACGGTGGCGATGGCGAAGGTGGCCGTGTCAAGCACGGCCGAGCCGCCGAGGATCTTGGCTTGGGGGGAAATCAGTTGCATGATCGGCGAGCGCTGGAACAGCAGCAACAGCGAGCTGAGGCGGGAAAACCACAGCCGCAGCCGGGGATGGATTCTAACGGAGTTCATGGGGTGTCTTGGGTTGGCTATGAGTCATATCAATCTAATTTTTTCCGCGTAGGCAGCGCTACAGAAATGAGAAATTGCTTTATCCTTTCCGGCGTTTTTCCGGTGGTCCTGAAGGCGGGGATGGGTGCCTCAGTTGCAGCCGCAGCCGCCGCCGCCGACCCCGCCGCCGCCGAAGGAAGCTTCGCGGGTGAAGTAGGCGTGTTCGGCCATGGCTTCCAGCAATGGGGCGCGGGAATTGGTCATGATGGGCTTGGCGAGATTGCCGCGTTCGTAGGGTTTGACTCGGACGAGCTTCTCGGCACAACTGCCGAGGCTGGCGGCCAGCACGGCTAACAAAAGATATGAGGAGGGTCTCATGTGGGGATTTGTAAAATGTTGGATCGGTCCGGCAAATAAATCATTCGGCGAGCAGGGCCTCGATTTCCTTGACATACTCGGGCTCGGAGGTGGCGCGTTTGAAGCCCTTGTGGATGTTGCGGATCTTGCCTTTGCGGTCGACCAGGTAGCTGCTGGGCATGGTGGGCGGGTTGAAGAAGCCGGCGGCCTTGTGGGAAACATCATGGACGAGGGTGAAGGCGGCCTTTTGTTTGGCGGCAAACGCTTGGTAGTTGGCGGCCTCCTCATCGACGCCGATGCCGATGATGACCAGCCCCTTGGCGGCGTATTTGTCATGCAGGCGGGTCATGCACGGGAAGGAGGCCTCGCAGGGGGCGCACCAGGAGGCCCAGAAATCCACCAGCACCACCTTGCCGGCGGTGGCGGGCAATTTGGCCCCAGGCAACAGATCGCTGAGTTTGGGCAGGGCTTGACCGACGGCGGGCGGATCGGCGGCGGGCAGCATGAGGGTGGAGCAGGCAAGGACGAGGGTGGTCAGGATGGTTTTCATGGTGGGGTTGTTGGATGTTGGATGGAAATGTCAGGCAGCTTGGACTTGGCGGCGGATGAATCCGCGGGTGGTCTCGATACCGTGGTCGGATTGCAGGCAGGCATCGAGGTCGCGGGCGCAAGCGGCAAAGTGCAGACCGTCCTTGGGACCGAGCACAAACAAGGCGGTGCTGTAAATGCCGGCTTGCAGGCAGGTGGGGGCAAGCACCGTGACGGCCCGCATGCCATTGGCCACGGGCCAGCCGCTGCGGGGGTCGAGGATGTGGCCATAGCGCACGCCCTTGTGCTCGAAGCGCCGCGCGTAATCGCCGGAGGCTGCCACCGCAAAGTTGGAAACCGCCAAGCCCCCGCGGCAGGTGCCGGGATTGCGCCCGTCCTCGATGCCGACGTGCCAGAACGGATGCTGGCCGTTGCCACCCATGCCGAAGAGGTCGCGCCCGAGGTCGATGAGCGCGTCCTGAATGCCGTGCTGGCGCGCGATCTGCACGAGTTGATCGACCGCATATTCCTTGCCGAAACCGCCGAAGTCCAAGCCCATGCCCGGCAACGGGAGAAAGACCTGGCCGGTTTTGCGCTCCACTTTGGCAAAACCCGTGAGGGCGTGGGCGGCCTTGATTGCCGCGGCATCCGGCAACCGGATATGAACGGTTTTCCAATCCCACACCTTGAGCAGCGGCAGCACCGTGGGGTCCAGGATACCATCGGTTAGATGATGCAGGTCGGCGGCCAGATCCAACAATTGCTCCATCTCCGCATCCACCCGCACCCATTCGCGCCCGGCGCCCGCATTGACCTTGGATACCATGGAGTCCGCCCGGTAACGCGAAAACTTCGCCTCAAACCGCTCCAGCCAGCCCAGCGCGTCGGCCAGAAATTGCAGCGCCGTCGTTGCGTCGGGATGCCGGAATTGGATCGCACAAGCGGTGCCCAGCGCACGGAATTCAAGCCTGCGGATGCCTCGGGCATCAGGCTGAATCGCGGGGGCTGCCGTGGTCGAAGTCATCGGGTGTTAGAATTTGACAAACGCGCAGCACGACCAGATGTCGGCGCTGGGGTAGGCGGCGGACGGGGCGTGATTGCCGCCATTGCCGCTCATCTGGTAGCGCTCGTAAGAGACGCTGGCGGAGAAATTGTCGCAGAACTGATAGGTCAGGCGCAGGCCGAGGCTCAGCGAGTCCAGCGCCGAGAGCCGGTAGTCCGCCGAGTAGTTGGGGGAGGAGCCGTTAGGGATGCTAGGAGGACTGACGGTGATGGGAAAAACCCCATCGAGCGTGTTCATGAAGAAATCCGCGGCACTCTGGCGGTAGTAGCGGATATAGGGCGTCACCTCGAATTTTTCGCCGATGGCTTGGCGCCATTCCAATTGGATGCACTGCGAGAAAACGCCGAAGTCATCGTTGGAGAGGCGGTACACCGCGTCGAGCGCGGCGTTGCATGGTTCAAAGAAATGCGTCCCTTGAAATTGCAGAACCTGCCTGAAACGATGGTCGGGGCGGTTTTCCGGATAGAGGTTGAGATAAGGATCACTCATCGACCCATCATCAAATATGGTGACGTCAGTCCGTTGAATGCCTTTGTAGGGATCGTTGAGGTAGCCGTAGTTGTAGCCCAAAGTGAGGTTGGCGGAGACGGTGGTGTTTTTGTCAATGATCTGAGTGAGGCCGCCGAACAAGTCGATGGCGGTCTTGTCCTGATTGTCGAGGCCTTGGACAGCGACGCGATCCCTGAGGATGTTGAGGCCGAAGGCGAGCGTGGTGTTTTTCTGGTTGAGGTCCCAGGTGTCGCTGAGGGCCATGCCATTGGATGTGTAATCCGATTCCGTGCTGCGCGAAATTTCCAACTCCACCCGGTGATCGCCGAATTGCCGCGCCAGCGCTCCCAGTATGCCGTCGCGGATATCATGGGTCCCGGCAAGAAACGGCAGTTCCGTTTGATCGTATTGCGCGCCGGTGGGCGAAGAGCCGCTGATGGCATCGTGGAGGTATTGGAAGCGGACGGAGGTGTCGGCGTTGATGTCGATCAAGCCCTTGAGATAAAACGACTCGACGCGGATGCGCTCGGCATCCTCCTGATAGACCTGGTAACCGGTGTCGTAGCGTTGGGCTTCCGGCAGGGTGAGGGCCTGAGCCGTGCGCACGGTGGGCAGGAGCAGCGGGGCGAGTACGAAGTGGCGTGGATTCATGGGGTGGTAGGGGCTGGCGTAAGAAAGTGGCAGTGAGGCTATATAGCAAGGGGTTAGTTGCGTGGCGGATTCGTGAAAGACGTGTCACGATTTGGACTACACGCGCCAGCAGGTTGGTTTTTCTGGCTGTGGAAAAGGGATGCGTGCCAAATCGGAGCGGCGTTTCTGCCATGTGTGGATGGCGTGTCAAGCTGCTTTTTGGGGAATTCTTCAGCTTTATTCCAGATAGGTCACGGGCGGCGCGCTTGGCGCGGTGGTGCCTGTGAGCTGATAGTAGGCGAAGGGCCGCGGGTGGCGCTTGTCAAGAAGCACGAGGAAATCCGCGTCATAGCCGGCATCCGGATTCGCCGGATCGCTCACCCGGGACATCCGGACGATCACGCAGCGGCCCTGATAGACCTTGGCCCGCACAGGCGTGGTGGTGTCATGTTTCAAGCCCGCAAGCTGCCCGAGACCATCGACAACCGACGGCTGCAGGCGGATGATGTCGCCATCTGCTAGAAACCGGCCCTTCTTGAATTCGTCCACCGGGGTGAGCAGGGTGTCGGCCATGAAGGCAAGGGCTTGCGCCCGCGTCGGATACGGGCCGTCATACGCTTTCGACGGCGCGCCAAAGCCATGGCACATGAGCCGCACGGCGGCGTTGTGGGTATGGATGAAGAGCCACGCGTTGCCCGGCACAAGGCACACCCCGCCGCGGCGGAAACACCGGGTGGCCCGGTCCAGGTTGGAGGCCTCCAGGGTTGTTAGATCACGGGACCGCAGCGCGGGCGCGCCACCCAGATAGGTTACAAGTCCGCCACCGAAAACCGCACTCAAGGGGTTGAGGATCACCAGCAGCGCCAACGCCACCCAGGCGCGCCGGCAGATGGCACGCCACCCCGCGATGCCGACCGCGGGAATCACCAGCCAGGACAGCGGACCTAACAATGAAATCACCCAGCATGCCAGCAACACCAGCAACCAGCGGACCGCTGGCCGGCGCAGGAGAGGGATATGCGGACGCAGCGGCAGGGGTGCCAGCTCAGGCACCAAGCGCGGGGTCGTAATCCTTGGGGGCGCGGACGATTTTTTCAATGGCGTGTTTGGTGACGAGATTGCCGCCGCTGGCGCGGCCCTTGATGCCGAACTCGGCGAAGTGCAGCGGACGGATCAGGTTGCGCATGCGCAGCGCGGACTTGAGATGGATGAGCAGCATCTGCGCGGAGCTTTCCTCATTGGTCTTGTGGACGGCAAAGTACAGCACACGGGTACCCGGCTTGCCTTTGGTTAGATCGTATTCCTTGTCGCGGGTGATGCCGCCGACGGTGAAGCGCTTGGCCAGAATCGGCCCGTCGCGCCCGTCGCGGAAAATCATCGAATAGATCAAATCCTCGTCCTTGCGGAACACGGCCACCCGCAGCGGCCGCTGGCCGACAAAAACCTTTTCCGCGACTTTCAGCACCCGCATCTTGCCATCCTGGGTGAAGGTGATGATGTCATCAATGGTGGAGCATTTCTCGACCGGATCCTCCTTCTTGAGACCATAGCCGGCGAAGCCGTTCTTGGCATCCAGATAGAGGGTCTCGGTGGCGGCCACCACTTGCATGCGGTCGACCCGCTCGAACGAGGCGATCTCGGTGCGCCGCTCGCGTTGCGTGCCGTATTTCTTGCCGAGTTCCTCGAACCAGCGGATGGTGAACTTGGTTAGATTGCGCAGGCTTTTGGTGGTCTCCTCGATGGCCTTTTCGAGGTTGCGGATTTCCTCGTCGGCCTTGAACGCGTCGAATTTCGAGATGCGCTTGATCTTGATTTCCGTTAGGCGAACCAGGTCGTCGGTGGTCACCTCGCGCTTGAGCAGGCTTTTGTAGGGTGCCAGGCCGTCGTCGATGGCCTTGAGCACGGCTTCCCATGTCTCGCATTCCTCGATGTCGCGATAGATCCGCTTTTCGATGAAGATTTTTTCCAGCGAGCTGAAGTGCCATTTTTCGGCGAGCTCGGCGAGTTTGATTTCGAGTTCGAGTTTGAGCAGCTCGCGGGTCTGGTGGGTGCCGCGGCGCAGGATGTCGGAGACGCCGAGAAACTGCGGCTTGCCCTCGGCGATGACGCAGGCATTGGGCGAGAGCGATTGCTCGCAATCCGTGAAGGCATAGAGCGCGTCGCGCGAGGTCTCGGCATCCATGCCCGGCGGCAGATGCACCAGGATGTCGGCATGGGCGGCGGTGTTGTCCTCGATCTTGGCGATCTTGATTTTCCCCTTGTCGGCGGCTGCCACGATGGAATCCATCACGGCACCGGTGGTGGTGCCAAAAGGAATTTCGGTAATGCGCAGCAGGCCTTTTTTCTCGGTGGAAATGCGCGCCCGGACGCGGACTTTGCCCCCGCGCAGGCCGTCGCGGTAATCGCTGGCATCCATGATCCCTCCCGTGGGGAAATCCGGCATCAAGGTGAACGGCTCGTCACGCAGCACCGCGATGGACGCCGCGATGAGCTCGTTGAAATTGTGCGGCAGAATCTTGCAGGCCAGTCCCACCGCAATCCCTTCCACTCCTTGGGCGAGCAACAACGGAAACTTCACCGGCAGCGTCAGCGGCTCCTTGTTGCGACCGTCGTAGCTCGGAACCCATTGGGTCGTCTTCGGGTTGAACACCACCTCCAGCGCAAACTTTGTCAGGCGCGCCTCGATGTAGCGCGGGGCGGCCGCACCGTCCCCCGTGAGCGTGTTGCCCCAGTTGCCCTGGGTGTCGATGAGCAAATCCTTTTGTCCCAACTGCACCATCGCGTCGCCGATCGATTGATCGCCGTGCGGGTGGTATTTCATCGTGTTGCCCACCACATTGGCCACCTTGTTGTAGCGCCCGTCATCCAGTTCGTCGAGCGAGTGCAGGATCCGCCGCTGCACCGGTTTGAGTCCGTCGAGCAGATGTGGCACCGCGCGCTCCAAAATCACGTAGCTGGCGTAATCGAGGAAGTAGTCCGAATACATCGCCCCTAGCGAGGCATGCTGGTCCGGGTCGTGAGTCATGGCCGCCGATGCTGTGCCGGTTCCGCCCCGGGTGCAAGCCCAGGATCAGCGATTTTCCCTTGCTTGCACTTCATTTTCCAGAGGCCGCACCTCGTACCCCTTGCCCCTCTCAGCCGGCACTACTTGCCCGCAGATGACAGAGCGCTTGAGAACACCCGAATCAATGACAATAATTTTGGACGGTCGTCCCAAATTATTGCTAACAAATTGACCGGGTGGTTCATGGTGGCGCGGTTGGCCGTGGGTGCGGTGGTTGGCGCCGCGGCTGGGAGGTGCGGCTGGGAGGTGCGGCTGGGAGGTGCGGACAGGAGTTTGGCCGGCTTTTTCGGCTGCGGGTGGTGGCCGCGGCTAGAGGCCTTGTTTGGCGCGCAAGTCGGCGATTTGGGGGTCGTAGATATTGAACTCGATGCGGTTGAAGGCGGCGAGTTTGAAGGAGGCGGAGCCGAAGGTCTGGCTGTGGCCGGTGATGACATCCCGGGACATTGCATCGAAACAAAACACAATCGACGAACCGTCACCAAACCAGGCGCGCACATCGCCATTGCGGCGGATGGGTTCTTCGAGCGGGGCGGGTTTGAGGATGATGTTGCGGACGCGGGCCACCGGCAGCTTGACCTCGGCGAACGGGGTTTTGATAGAGATGACACCGTCCACGATCGAGGTGACCTCGCCACCGATGGAATCGCCGTTGCGCAATTTCATGCGGCCATCCGCGGCGGGTTTGGGTTTGGGCTCGGGGAGGGTGGGTTGCTGCTTGCCGTTGCCCATCTGGAAGCGGCGGAAACCCATGCCCATGCCGAGCATGGCCGCGTTTTCATCGGAAAATTCCTCGAGGATGCCATCCCATGAGGCGACCTTGATGGCGGAAACGCGCAGAGTCTCGTTGCCTTGCGGGACAAACTGGATGCATTTGCCGAGTTTGGCCTTGGCCACGCCCGGGTCCTTCCACAGTGCGGCAAAGCGGCCGTTGACATACAAACACACATTGCCGGTTAGACGACTCGCCCGCACTTCCAGCCGGACCTTTTCATTTTCCTTGAATTCCGGAATGTTGCTCACGTCACTGCCTTGCATGCCGGCGTTCTGCCTGCGAATGCTGGCATAAGACCCCTGACAACTGATCTGATAGCCACTGGTCGGGCTTTCCGCGGCGGGATCATCGGTGAAGAAATTGAAATTGAACATGAGCGGGCCACGCCATGCGACATCAAAGCCGATGCTGCATTCATCGGGCAGGCCCACCTCCCGGCCAATGCCCACCCCTTGGTTGGCACTGGTGCGCAACACGCCGTATTCATAGGTCCACGGGGCGGTCTTGGCGGATTGGCTCCAGCCGTCGAGCCCGGTGGGACCGCTGAACACCAGTGACGGCCGCGCGTCAATGGCCACCTCCTTGACCATCACGCGGCGGAAACCCAGGCGTCCGGCATACCAAGTATCCAAGGTGATGGTGTCATCCGTGACGGCCGCGACCTGCCCGCGCACGCAATCGCCGTTCATCAGCGTGAGGGTGGCCTCATGCGTTGCATTGAACTCCGGCGGCGTCGCCGGCAGCGACACCTCCAGAATGTTTTTCAGCCAAAACGGCGCCGGCTTTTCAAGGATGGGGGAATTCCACACGATCCGGTCGGCAGAGAGGCCTTCAAGGGTCCCTGAGAGCTGGTCCAGCGACTTGTTGGCAAAGCGGATGACGGCGGCGGGCTGAGCGGCGGGCTGAGCGGCGGGCTGAGCGGCGGGCTGAGCGGCGGCCACGCCGGCCAGGGCCGCGGCGATCCCAATGAGTGAAACGCGGAAGTTCATGGTTCTTTGGCTGCCTTGGATTTGGGACTCACACGCTCGAAGGCCGCCACGCCATCACGCTGGAGCGTCATGCGGCCTAACAACGGATGCGTGGCCTCGACCTGAGCGGCCGAGAACGCGCAGGACGCGACGTGCAACGAGCCACCACCACGCAGTTGGAGGATGAAGGGGTTTTTATCGGGGTTTGCGCCGGCGTCCTTGTTAGCGGCAAAAAAGAGGGTGGCGATCTCGCTTTCAGGCACCTCGAGCGCCTCATCCTGAAAGGCGCTCTTGAATCCATAGAGCATGCCCTCCGGCCCTTTTTTCGCCTGCAGGAAACGGCCGCTGAAGCGCTCCGACTTGATCCCGATCAAAACATCCTTGGTCACATCGCCACGGTCCTCGGTGCGGCGGCGCTCGCCCTTGAGGTTCCAGTCCAGCAACTCGATCTTGCTGATCAGGACTTTCGACGCATCGCCGACCATGCTTTCAAAACCGATGCCGCCGCCCGCAGGGGCCTTGGCCACGGGATCTTTGAACTGGCCTTCCGGTTCGTCGTTGAGAAAAAGTTGCAGCGTGTGGCCCAGGCGATCCACGCGGATTTCAACGGACAGGTGCCTGCCGGGATATTGTTGGGGCAAGCGGTTGAGGGTGGTGATGGTGGTGTAGCGGCGGCCGCTGGGCGACTCGCGCTTGAGCTCGATGCCGGCGGTGTTGAACTGGAGGTAATAACGATCCGGCGGAAGCTCCCCGGTGCCGGGGGCCGCCGCAAAGTAGACGCGCACGTTCGGATTGCCGTCCCAGCTCAGGTTGAAACGCACGATGAACTGTGGCGGCACCTCGAAATCGCGGCTGAGCTTGCCACTGCCCCGCACCTGCAACGCCTCATTTTCGAAGGTCCAGTGCTCAGCCGTGGCGGGCTCGCGGGTCCAGCCGTTGAGCCCGTCAGGTCCGGCGAAAATGATGTTGGGCCGGTGCACGCCCAGTTGCAGTGAATAGACCAGGTTGCGGGGAATGACGACGCGCCCGGCGCAGCCCGATACCAGCGTCAGGTTTTTGTCATCGATCGCCTCGATGTCCCCCGGCAGCACATCCTCATTGACCAGCGTGACACAGCAGGCGGCGGGGGCGGATTTACCTATGGACTCGCTGAAAACCGCTTTTCTAACACCATCGCCCCTCACCGAGATGACATCCGGTGAGAGCGGTGTCTCCAGCAGCACCGAGCCGTTGTCGCTGATGGCGCGGACACTGCCGGACAAGCGTTCGGCGCCCTCCAGGAGGATGTCATCGGCCAGCAGGGCCGGCGGCATGCCGGCGGCCGCCAGCGCCACCGCGCACAGGGCCGCCTTGATATTGTTAGAACTGCGGATCCCAGTCATCGAGGAAGTTGTTGGTTTGTTGGAAATCGAGGATGATGGCGGAGTCCAGCTTGAGGTTGATTTCACCGGCATATGGGGTGAGGAGTTTGAGCGAGTGGGCATCGCCGGCGAGGGGTTTGCCGGTGATGTTGCCGATGGGATCGAAGCGGACGATGATGCGCTCGGTGGCGGCGTCCTCGACTTTGGTTAGACTGTTGCTGGCGAAGCGCAGTTCGGCGACATCCTCGAGCGGGAAGCTGAAGTCGCCGAATTTCCCGTGCAAGCGGACTTTGCCGTCTTGGAAGCCGGTGACCTTGCCGGAGAAGCGGTCGGTGCCATTGGTCAGCAGGACGATATCCTGATCGTCCACCTGCATGCTGCGGGCGGAATCGGTCATGCCGTTCCACTCGGCGATGACCACATCGGACAGGCGCAGTTGGGCATTGTCCATCTGCGAGAGGAAGCCGATGCCGCCGCCCTTGCCCGCATAGCCGGCAGGATCGGCCAGCCCCGGCTCCGACCACTGCATGGCGAATTCGCCATCGACGTAGAGCAGGATCATGCCCTTGAGTCGGTCGCAGCGGAGTTCAAAACTGGCGGCACCAGATTCGGTCAGGCGGATGCTGGGGTTGTTGACTTGGAGCCGGTCCACGGTGGGGTTGCCCTTGTCATCGAAGCCGCAGCGGAGCATGACCACGTAGCCGGAATTGACTTGAAGGACATAGCTGTGACCGAACAACTGCGGAAAGGCCGAGGCGTCACCGGGGCCAAAACGGTTGATCAGCTGGCGCTTGGGCAAACCGTCCTTGGCCGGCTTTTCCTCGGCGGCTTGGGCGGCGGGTTTGGCCGGACGGGCGAAATCCGCGTGAAAGGCCAGCGCGAGCATGAGGCGGTTGCGCCAAGCCAACTTGAAACGCAGGATCGAACGGTCGGTCATGCCAGACTTGCGGACGAGTGCCGTGGATGGCTGCTTGTGATTCCAATACCATGCCGCACCCGCAAAATCCCAGCGCGGCAAGGCGGCCTGCTGAGCCTCCTTGGGCTTGGCCTCATCCTCACCCTCCGCCGCTTCCTCCGGCGCGGCCTTGGCCTCATCGGCTGCCGGCTTGGGCACCTCGGCCGGGTCAGCGACCGCCGCCTGGGGCGCCTCCGGGATGCCGTCGGGAAAGTTAGGGTGGGTCATGAGCCAGCCATCCTCGGAATACGGCCCGTGATAGAGCACCCGTCCGCCCAGCGGCATGGGAGCCACCATGCCCACCCGTTTGCGGGCGATGTGCACCATGCCTGCCATGGGGGTATCGACGGTGACGGTTTCGTCATCCAAGGCGGCGAGGGTTCCCGGAATGCGGTCCCCATCGATCAACGCCACGTGCGCCAGGGTGCCGCTGGAATTTTCCGGCCGTCCGGCATGCAGAATGATTTTCTGGATCTGGGCGGGCTTGAACTCGCCGGATGCCGTTAGATCCGGGCGTTGCCAAACCGCCACCATCCCCTCCTTGATGCCTTGGAACGTGCCATGCAGTTGGTCACCATTGACAAAGCGCAGCAAATCCTGCCGTGGCGCGGCGGGCGCGGCCACCAACCCTGACGGGAGGCAGGCTAACAACAAGATGGCAAGACGTCGCGTCATTTTTCGTAAATGGGCAGATAGCGGTAATTGAGGGCCAGCGAGAGCAAGGCGCCGGCGGTATTGAAGGAGGCGCCTTGATTACCCGGAAACGCCCCCTCGCGATTCTGGATGGTGCCGAGGTAGCGGATGTTGCGCGCGTTCCACTCGCGCCAGGTTTCCTCATCCGCATGGAACAACGCCTGGGCCATGTAGTATTCGTAGTAGTAGGGATAATATTTCTCGCGATAATCGAGGTTTTTCTTGAGATACTCCAAGCTCGCCTTGTAACCCTTGGCGTCCTTCTCCTTGGCCAGCGAATAACACAGCAAACCAATTGCCGTCAACGTCGGCTTGCCACCGGACTTGGAGGTGTAGCCATAGGAACCGTCAATACTGCGGCAGGTCGCCAGAAAGCCGAGTCCTTTCTTGATGGCCTCATCGGGCACGGCCATGCCGGCATTGCGTGCGGCAAACAAGGTGACCATGTTGCATCCGGTCACCGTGGTGTCCGCATCCGTGGACTGCGGGGTGTAGCGCCAGCCGTTCTGGCGGTTGCGCTTCTGCGCGCTGAGGATGAGTTCCACCGCCTTTTTCAAGGCCGGCGCAATCTTTGGATTGTCGATCACCCCATAAGACTCCGCCAGCGCCTTGGTGGCAAAGGCGTGATTGTACATGCTCGAGCCGATATAGCCGTTGGCGGCGTCCTGCTGGGTCAGGATATAATCAATCCCGCGGCGCATGACCTTGGCATAGGGGCCGTTGTTAGGGTCCTCGCCGTGGGCCAGAAACGCCGCCACACACAGGCCGACCACGGCCGGTTCCGCGCCGGTGCTGTCGTTCCATGATCCCTGGTCATTTTGGGACTTGGCCAGGTATTGCAGCCCCTTCTCATAGATGGACTCCGCCTGCGGCGGCACGGTGTCGTCCTGGCGGCGGGTGATGTCCTGCGCCCATGCCACCGCTGCCGAGGCCAAAACCAAAATTGTGATATAACTGCGCATGTTTCTAACAATGTATAACTGATAACTCCCGGCGCTGCCGCCCTACTTGATTTTTTTCTCCAGGCCGCGGTTATAGGCATCCAGGGCAGAACGGAACTCCTCGGGCAGGGCGCGGCCGGCGGTGCCGGCGGCTTTGGGGATGCGGCGCAGCTCGCTTTTGCCATCGCCGGCGCCCTCGGCGGGGTCATTGGCGGCATCGGAACCACCGGTCACGCCACCGCCGCCCTTGTCGCCGGGTTTCTTGCCTTTTTTCGGTTGCTCGCCCTCCTTGGCCTCGTCGCCCTGCATCATTTTTTCCGTCATGTCGAGCATGGCGCCGCCGGACTTGCCGCCCCCCTGTTGTTTTTGGCGTTCCTTGGCGGCTTCGAAGATTTTTTCGATCACCTCGGTTTGTGCGGCGAGGGTGCGGCCGCCGGTATCATTCTCTGCGAGCCAATCGGTGGCCTCGTCCATGATGCCTTCCACTTCCTTGAACAGCTTGATGACCATGGGGATGGTTTGCTCGATGGCGAGCTGTTGCACATCGGCGGAAAGCTCGTCCTGTTCGTTGGCCACCTTGGCCGATCCCTGATGGTGCTTGGTGACCGGATCCTCGGGCGCGGCAGGCGCGGCAGGCGGGGGTTCCGCACCGAAGCCGGCGGCAGCCAGAGCCAGGCCAACGACAAGCGATGTTAGACAGGACTTCTTCATGAGTTGGGCGCGGGCTGGGATGAGCGGCGGAATTGTTCCAAGGCGCGGGTGCGGGCGCGCAGGTCCTGTTGGTGTTGGATCATTTTCATGACCCGCAACATGAACTCGAAATCCTCATCCTCGGGGCTGGACGCGCCGCCGTCGCCGCCGCCGCCCGCCTGATCTTTTTTCATTTCGCCTTCGAGTTTTTTGGCCCACTCGGTGAGTTTGGCGGACCACTGTTTGGCGCCCTCGGTGGCAAGATAGGAATGATTGTCACGCAGGCGGTTGCGCACGTCATCAAGTCCCAAATCGATCTTGGACTCGCGCATGTCATCAAAAATCTGCTTGAACACCTCCTTCTCCGTGCGGGCGAAATAGTGGCCCAAATCCTCTTGGAGCCAGCGCACATCCGAGGCGGTGTCGCCTTGCTGGCGGTTGGCCTCCTTGAGGCGGCGGGCATCCTTGGGATCGACATCGCTGGCTTTGGCACCCAGCAGGCTGGCGAAGCCCTCTATCAAGGATCCCGCGACCGCCTCCTCCTCGGAGGCGGCTTTTTTCAAGCGATTGACGAAGGTGCCGGCCTCCATGCGGCGGTTGGCCTCATTGGCCTTGTCGATGGCTTCCTTCATTTTATCGACCACTTTGGTTTGTTCCTCCTTGGCCTGTTCCACATCCTTGTCGGCTTTATCCGGGGTGTTGGATTGTTCCTGGGCGTCGGTGAGTTTTTCCTGCACCTTGGGCATGTCCGCGGCGGAGAGTTCCTGCATGGACTTGAGGGACTCGGCCATTTTCTTGAGCGTTTCCTTATCGATTTCGCCGTTGCGGGCGGCATCCTTCATGAGTTGCTCGGTGCGCCGGGTGAGTTCCTCCATGCGGCGGGTGCCTTCCTCCTCCGCCTGTTCCTGGGCGGCGAGGCGCTTGCGGTTGTCCTCGGTCTGGAGGTCTTCGCCCTTGAGGTCGTCGAGGCGTTGGGTTTCATCCAACTGGTTGCCCTCGCGGCGGGCCAGGTCTTCCAACTCGGTGATGACGCGGTCAAACTGGCTTTTCAACATCTGGGCGTGTTCGTCACGGGTCAGCACATAGATCGTCACCGGCTCGGAATAAACCCGGCCACGCCCGGGAAAATAATCCTCGGCAAACCCGCGCAGCGTGATTTTCTGCGGCGTGATGCCAAAAGCTTTGGGCGAAAAGGCGGCCGCGCGGGCGATGCGCGGTTGTTGGGAAGCCCCTTCCACGAGTTGCATTTCCCCCTTGGCCGGTGCCTCCCCGGTCGGCTTGGTGAATTCGCCGGACCACTCGATGCCGGCACGCTGGATGCCAAAATCATCCTCCGCCAGCACTTCAAAATCGAGGGTTTCCTCGGGCAGGATCACCTTTTGCCGCTCAACCCCCTGCAAGTAACAGTTAGGCGCGGCGTCACCCAGCGCATCCACCCGCAAGCGGAAGCCGGCCTCACCCGCCAGTCCGTCGTTGGCGATCCAGGCGAAGGGAATCTCAAACGCCACCTTGCCCACATCAAAGTCCGGCGTGAGCGAGTCGCAGTCGTGGTGCGTGAGCGATCCTTCCAATGGCGTGTAGGGTGCCGCGGCCGGTGGCTGCGGCGGATTGGCCGCGGTCTCATCGGACTCCGCGGCCAGCACCGCCCGCGTCGGACCAAAAGTGGCGCGGGCCAAGGCGCGATCGGTGGTGAGCCTGATGCGCACACGACTGCCTTCCACCGCGCTGAGCACTCCGCTGCTGAGGTCGATGGTTTGTTCCGGGATGTTCAGATAGGCGGGCGGGCTGACGATGGCGGCCACCGCTTTGACGGAGGGGCGCGGGATCGGCTTCACGGCCAGGCTGTGCACGGCATCACCGATGTGAAACACCACCACACCCGGATCCTGCTGACCGGGAAAACAAAATTGATAGGTGTGGCCGTCGAGGTTGGCCCCCACCGGCGGTTGCAGGCCATAGCGACCGGTGGCGCTCGCCGGGTGTTGCTCGGAATCTTTGGAAAGCCGCAAGGCAACCTCAAAGGCCTCGCCATACGGCACTGCCAGATAGGCCGGCGCTTGGTCCAGTCGGGTGAAGGTGTAGCGTTCGGTGTTGGAAAGCGGCATGAGCCAGCGCTTGAACGCATTGATCCCCGCACGCGGCGTGAGCGTGAGCACCGCCGCAACGCCGCCGGCCAACACCAGCAGCGCCAACGCCCAGCGCCGGTGGCGCGGCGGCGGCAGCGCCCCGTCGAGCTTGCGGAGGCCGGCCTCGGCCGCCACCACTTCCATGGCGGCCGCCCGCAGGCGGGGCGAGAGCGAATCGACACTCTCCTGTTGGTCTTGGAGTTCGATGACACCCAGCAGGCGATCGCCCAGGCCGGGGAAGCGGCGGGCGATCAGGCGCGCCAGTTGCGCCTCGCGCCGGTGCCGCCACACCCAGCGGTGCAGCCAGTAGGGCGCAAACACGGCAAACAACGAGGTGCCACCCATGAGAATGACCAAGCGCACCATCGCCGGCGTCACCCAAATCCGGTCGCAACCGTAAACTAACAAAAATGACAGCAGCAGCCCCACCACGCCCGCGGCCCCCGCCTCGAAAATCTTGACCCGCCACAGGTGACGGCGGAACGCCTCGAGTTGCCGGCGCAGCGACTCGGGAATGGCAACCGTGGAAGCGGGTGGGGTGTTAGATCGGGACATGGGAACTGGGCGGGGCGCAACTTCAGGCGCTTGGCGGAAGGTTCCAAAAAAACCTGCGGCTTTCCAGAAGATTCCGCCGCGGGAAGTATCGTCGGTTTTAGCGCCACCGCCAACCTCGTTTGCTTGATTCGGCTGGAATCCACCGATTATTGGCCGTCCCCAAACGATTTTCGCCTTTCCGGCACGACTTTCCAAGGTTAGCGTCCGCCCGCAATGAGTGGCTGTGGCATCAATCAACCCGAGGACCTATCCCAACAGCGGGAGAAAAAACCCTCCTGGATCAAGGTGAAGTTGCCCAGCGACCCAACCTTCTGGTCCACCAAATCGTTGGTCACCGACCTCAAGCTGGTCACCGTCTGCGAGGAAGCCCAGTGCCCGAACCGCTGGGAATGTTGGAGTCACGGCACCGCCACCTTCATGATCGCCGGTGAGAAATGCACCCGCGCCTGCGGCTTTTGCGCGATCAAGACGGCCAAGCCCGACCCGCTCGAAGCCGATGAGCCGCAGCGGGTGGCGGAAGCCACCCGCCGCATGAAGTTGAGCCACGTCGTGATCACGGCCGTGGCCCGCGACGACCTCCGTGATGGGGGCGCCGGCCATTTCCAACAAACCATCCGGGCGCTGCGCGAATTGAACCCTAACACCATCATCGAGGTCCTGGTCCCGGACTTCAACGACCGCGATTGGGCGCTGGCCCTGGTGATGGAAGCCCGCCCGCACATTTTCAACCACAACCTCGAAACCGTCGAGCGCCTCACCCCCTTGGTCCGTTCCCGCGCCCAATACCAACGCAGCCTCACCGTCCTCAAAAAGGCCAAGGCCATGGTCCACGGCAAGGTCGCCACCAAAAGCGGCCTCATGCTCGGCCTGGGCGAGCAAGCCCATGAAATCCTCCAAGCCATGGACGACCTGCGTGCCCACGACGTCACCGTGCTCACCCTCGGCCAATACCTCCGGCCCTCGCCCAAACATTTGCCGGTCAGCGAATACATCGAGCCGGCCGTCTTCGACGAACTCAAGGCCATCGCCCTGGCCAAAGGTTTCCGGCATGTCGCCAGCGGGCCGCTGGTGCGCAGTTCCTATCACGCCGCCAACTTCCGCCCCGAGCTCGATGTGCTCGAAGCCATCGAGGCGGACTTGCGGGTGTCATCAACCTAACATACCTATCAAGGGTTGACAGCAACCCAGAAACCCAGCAAACTGGTTCCATGAAAAGCACTATTGATCTACCCAGTGACCTCGTGCGTGAGATGAAGCTGCGGGCTGTCCATGAAGGCCGCAAGCTCAAGGATGTCGCCGCGGAACTCCTGCGCGCCGCCCTCACGCCCGGCACGTTGCCTACGCACCGTCCCACCGCCGCCTTACCCAAAACCCTGCCAGTCCTCAAAGCCAACCTCCCTGCCGCCGACGCAACCGTGGCGGCTCAGGAGTTTGGTGACTTCATCAAACAAGCCGACATGGACCTTGACGTGACGAGCCATGAGAAAGCTCTTGGACATTAACACTTGGCTCGCCCTCAGCTTGGAGGGACACCCACAGCACGCCAGTGCCCGTCGATGGTATGAACAAACGTCGCTCCCAGCCGGAGCCCTGCTATTTTGCCGTCAGACCGAGATCGGAGTCTTGCGGCTCATCACCCAACAGCGGGTCATGGAACGCTGTGGCCTCCATGCCCTGTCAAATACCGCAGCGCTTGAGTTTCTAGCCAGGGTATGCGCCGACCCTGTGGTTGCCCGCGCGGAAGAACCTCCAGCCACCCGCAGTCTGTGGCTGCAAATCGCCCGATCACCCTTCCCGTCGCCCAATGTTTGGATGGATGCCTACCTTGCCGCTTTTGCCATCGCTCTCGACACCGAGATGATCACTTTTGACCGGGATTTCAAAACCTACGAGCGGCACGGACTGAAACTCAACCTCCTTTCTGGAACCCTATGATGACAGATCCCTATATCCCATCACCGCCCCCCCCCGCATCCGACGCCGCGCCCGACGCCGCCCCCACTCCCGCCGACTGGCATGAGTGGCTGGTCGAGCATGGCCCGCGCTTGCTGTTGTTTGCCCGCCAGCAGACCCGCTCCCATGAAGATGCCCAGGATATCTTGCAAGACGCCTTGGTCAAACTCATCGAAAAACTCCGCAACGGCGAGTTTGTGGGCGGCAGGGAATCCTGGATGCCCTATCTGTATAGCACCCTGCGCCGCCTCGCCATCGACCTGAGCCGCCGCGATGACCGCCGCCGCCGCCGCGAGGACAGCGTCACCGAAGATTTTGAAGCCGACCAACGCGAAACCTTCCACCCGTGGTTTGAAACGGATTCCACGGATGACGAAACCCGCGACCAACTCGAAGCCGGACTCAAGGAACTGCCGCCCAAATTCGCGGAAGTCATCGTCATGAAAATCTGGGGTGAGCAGACATTTGCTGAAATTGGCGAAACTCTTGGAATTTCTCAAAACACAGCCGCCTCTCGGTATCGCTATGGACTGGAAGCACTCAAACGCCATCTCGGTGGTGCCCGCCGCCGCGGCGACCTTTCCATCTGAATCACCCCACCCCATGTCCAACAATTTTCAGCAACTGGAAGCCACCCTGGAAGGACTCCATCCGTCAGTCCTCGGCCGGGATTTGTTAGAACGACTTGAGGACGCGACCCATGGCACCCCCGGCACCTTGAGTCCGGCGGAGTTGCAGTTGGAAACCTCCCTGCGCCAAGTGCGTCCGGCACCGCTCTCGCCCTCCTTCATGGCCGCGTTGGAAGCCACGCTCGGCGGCGGCACCACCACGGTGGAGACGTCCATCATCCCCTTCCCGCAAAGCTCCCCGCCTGCCGTCGCACACACCCGCCATGCCAAGCGCCCGATGTTTGCGGCTGCCGCAGCCGTTGCCTTGCTCGGGGCGCTGGCCGCCTTGTACACTCCCGGCAAGAGCCCGCAGCCGACGCTTGCCGCGACCGCCACGCCTGCGCCGCAAGCCCCGGCTCGCACCACCGCGCCCGCCTCCCCTGCCTCACAAAACTTCGTCCCCGCCGGCTTCAATACCGGCCTGAGCCAGACCAGTGACGAGGGCGTCGTCTGGAAAGCCAAAGACCAACCGCGCCGCGTCGTCAAGGTCGTCTATTGGGACCGCGTCACCTTCGTCAATCCCGAGGGCAGGAAAATCGAATACGAAAAGCCGCGCGTCGAATACCTCCTCGTCCCGGAAAAAATCGATTAGTTTCAGCGGTTTAAACAAATCCGCGCAACTACTACGTTTCTAGTAAAACGCCATGAAAACCACGAAGCTCACATTCATTCCCACTGGCATTGCCATCCTGCTGGCCCAGCCACTTCCGGCCATTGAGCCACCCGCCGACAATGCCCCGCCGCCGCCCGCAGCGCAGGCCCAAGCCGTGCCCGCGGCCCCGCTACCGCAAGCCGTGCCTGCAGCCCAGGCCGCGCCTTATCTAGGCGTCGGCACCTCCCCGCTGCCGGAAGTGCTGGCCGCCCATATCGGTCTCAAGGCCGATGAGGGCATCGTCGTCCGCGTCATCGATCCGGCGGGGCCCGCTGCCAAGGCCGGCCTGGCCCAACACGACGTCATCACCCGCGTCGCGGGGCAGGCGGTCGGCTCGCACGCCGAACTTGTCAAACAACTTCAAAGCCACCAACCGGGAGACCAGATCGCCTTGGATGTGATTCACCAAGGCAAGACTGCCACCCAGTCCGTGACCCTCGGTGCCCGCCCCGATGGCGGAGGCATTGCCGCCGCACCGCAAGACTTGGACCATCTGATGCTGGATGGCATGCCGCAAGATCAGGCCAAGCACATCCGCGAGGCCATCGAACGCCAACTGCGCGCCATGCAAGATGGAGCCGCCCTCCCCAAAGGGATGTTTGGCATGCCACAGCTGGGCGGGGCCAGGCCTCAAGCCATGGACAAAGGCGAACTCCAACTCCAAAACAGTGCCGTCTTCCGCATGATGGATGAACAAGGCAGCATCGAAATGAAATCCGTGGATGGCGGCAAGGAAGTCACCCTCCGCGACAAAAATGACAAAGTAATCTGGAGCGGCCCCTGGGATACCCAACAAGACAAGGCCGCCGCCCCGCCCGACGCCCGCGCCCGCATCGACAAGCTCAATCTCGACAACAACTTCCAAGGCGGCGGCATCCGCCTGCACTTCGGCGGCCAAGGCGCGATCATCCCCGATCTCGTGGCACCGGACGCACCGGCCCCCGGTGACGCCGCCGGCGAGTGAATCGCGGCATGCCCCCACATGAAAGCCGAGCCTTCCGCCAACCCCCGCCGCCGTCGCAAACGGCGCTCGCGCACCACCCTCAAGATCGGACGACGGAGGATCCCCATCTGGGTCATCGTCGCGCTCGTGATCACCACCGGGGCGGGCTTTCTGACCAAACCCGCCTACCGTGCCTACCGCAAGCACCGGATTGAGATGAATTTCCAGGCGGCGCAGGCGGCGGCACGCACCGGCGATTGGGGCGCGGCGCGCGACAAGGCCCGCAGCGTGTTATTGGCACGCCCGGGTGACTTCGCCGCCTACTGCCTGTGGGTCCGCGCCATCGGCAGGCTCGAAGAGCCCGCTGCAGGCATGGCCGCAGTACAACTGGCTTCGGACAAGCGCACGCCGCGCGAGGACCGCTTGGAATGTATCCGGGTGCTGGCACGCCAAGGGCCACATGCGGTCGTCTTCACTGTCTATTCCCACCTGCCGCCGGAACTGCGCAAGGATGCCGCCTTTGTGGCAGCCCTCACCCCCTTGTTGGTCACGCGCGGGGACATCGATAATGCAGAAAAGGCCCTGCGCAAGGTGTTGGAAAACACCGCGAGCGCCAAGGTCCGGCTCGAATTGCTGCGCGTGCTTTGCGCCCGCCCGACTCCCGCACGCGTGGCGGAAGCCCGCGGGATTCTCGCGAGTCTGATCGCCACCAAGGCGGATACGGAAGCCATGGCCGCCCTTATTCTGTTAGGAGAGGCGAGCGGCGGCCTCGCCGCGGGGGACCCATTGCCGGACCTCCGGGCGTGGCTCAAAACCCAGCCCACCGCCACTGCCAAGCACCATCTGCTGGCGCTGGAACCCACCACCCCCGACCAAACGCAAGCCGCCGATGCCATGTATGCGGCGGCCATCACCCGCTTCCTGCCGGACGACCCCGCCACGCTCGGTGCCTGGCTGGCCAAACACGGTCGCGCCAGTCAGGCGGCAACCATCCTCGAAGCACCGGCCCGTTCCCGCCCGGAGGCTTTCCTTGCCCGTTTGCGAATCCTGTTGGATTTGCATGAGGAGGCGCAAGTTGAAGCCAGCCTGGCATCCCCCCCTCCGGCCACCGATCCCATCGAGATTGAATTCATGCAGGCCGAGTTGGCGTGGCTTCGCAGCAATTCCACTGCCGCCGAGGCCGCCATCACCCGGGCGATGAATCACGCGGCCAGTGACACCCACCACAACCGCTTTATCGACATCGCTTGGTTTGCCACCCGCCACCGGGCCGTGGCCGCCAGCCAAGACGCCTGGCTGGCGGCCCTCCTGATGGGATGGGGGCCCTTGCCGATTTACCTGGATCTGGTGCCGGTTCTCAACTCGCTGGCAGTCGCCGGCCGAACCGAGGACTTGCTGGCGATGTATCAGACTCTCTCGTGGTTCGAACCTAACGACCATGGCTTGCTCAACAATTACCACTACCTCGCGCTGATCCACGGCACCCTGCCACCCGCACAGGTGGTCACCAAGCTGTTGCAATTGGTGGCGGTGAATCCGGATCGTTCGGAGTTTCATTCCACCCTGATGATGGCTGAGATCCTCGACAACCGGGCGGCGGACGCCCTGACCCGTTTGCCGCAGTTTCGCAACAGCCCCCGCATCAACCCGCAAATAACCGTCGCACTGGAGGGCTCCGCCCGCCTCATGCTTGGCGAGACCGCAGCCGCGACATCATTGTTAGACAAGGTCGATTGGTCCACCCTCATGCCCCAGGAGCGCGTCGTCTTCCGCGCCTTGTTGCAAAAACTCAAGTTCAGCGGGACGCCGTTGCCGGAACCCGGCAGCGCCACCCCCGCCCCCACCCCCGCCTGGCGGACGGCGTTGGCGCGGGGCGGGAAGGAACATGCGGAGGCGGCCCGCCCCGCTGACCCGGCACCATCCATGAATGCTCCAACCCCACCGGAACCGACTGCCGATAGCCCCTGACCCCCCGAGGGGGCAAGGGACACCGCCTGTCACATGCGTGTCCGGCGGCCCGCCATTACCGTTAGACCGGGAGCGACAGGTCTTTATTGAAGACCCCTATCAAGTCCCGGACTTTCCCGCATGTGCCGCCGCACGCCAAGCGCTTCCTTGCCAATATTTCCACAATCCGCTTGCCAAGTTCCGCATTTCAAGCCTAGTCCCTGACGCCACAGCCCTTACCGCTGCCATCCACCATGGGAAAAACACTCATCATCGCCGAGAAACCCAGCGTCATGACCGACTTGAGCCGCGCACTGGCCAAGCCTCTCGGAAAATTCGACAAACAAGGCACCGGCCGCGATATTTTCTACGAAAACGACGCCGCCGTGATCACCTCAGCCGTCGGTCACCTCGTCGAACTCCGCATGCCCATGGGGCCCAACGGCAAAAAACTGCCATGGAAATTCGAGGTGCTTCCGGCGATTCCGGAAACCTTCGACCTGGATCCGATCCCGGACTCCGAAGCCCGCCTCAAACAAATCCTCAAGCTCGCCAAACGCAAGGATATCGACCAAATCGTCAACGCCTGCGACGCCGGGCGCGAAGGCGAATTGATTTTCCGCTACATCCTCGACATTGGCGGCATCACCAAGCCGGTCCGGCGGCTGTGGATGCAATCCATGACCAACAACGCCATCCTCGAGGCATGGGAGCATCTCCGCAGCGAGGCCCAGATGCGCCCGCTCACCGATGCCGCCAAGTGCCGGTCGGAATCCGACTGGCTCGTCGGCCTCAACGCCACCCGCGCGCTCACCTGTTTCAATTCCCGCCACGGTGGCTTCAACATCACCGCCGCCGGCCGCGTCCAAACCCCCACCCTCGCCATCCTCGCCACCCGCGAGGCGGAAATCCAAGCATTCACCCCCACCCCGTATTTCGAGGTGCAAGCCACCTTTGCCATCACCGCCGGCCACTATCCGGGCAAATGGATCGATGAAGGCTGGAAAAAAGATGAGGCCAACCCGCACTCGCGACCGGAGCGCCTTTGGGAGCAAGCCGCCGCCGAGGCTATCCGCGCCCGCTGCGAAGGCCAATCGGGCATCGTCACCGAGGAAAAGCGCTCCCAATCCCAGATTGCGCCCCAACTCTACGACCTCACCACCTTGCAACGCGAGGCGCCGTTCTCGGCCAAGGGCACCCTGCAAATCGCCCAGGCACTCTACGAGAAGCACAAGATGATCACCTATCCGCGGACGGACTCCCGCTACCTCCCGGAAGATTATACCGGCAACGTCCGCGATACCATGCGGGACATCGCCGCCAGCAGCTTGCAGGTCGCCCCATACGCGAGCGCCGTCCTCAAAGGCGGCCAGGACAACGGTCCCCACCTCAGCAAGTCCCGCCGCATTTTTGATAACAAAAAGGTATCCGACCATTTTGCGATCATTCCCACCGGCAACATCGCCAAGCTCTCCGATACCGAGCAAAAGGTGTACGACCTCATCGTCAAGCGTTTCATCGCCGTCTTTTATCCCGCCGCCGAGTTTGAGCAAACCACCCGCCTCACCCGCATCGCCCATCCCTCGCTCACCGACGTTTTCAAAACCGAGGGCCGCGTCCTCATCAAGCCCGGTTGGCTCGAAGTTTATGGCCGCCGCCCCGGCGTCGCCGCAGGTAAAGACGAACTCGTCCCCGCCACGCCCGGCGAGTCCGCCAAAGTCACCGCCATTGAGGTCGTCCATGAAATGACCAAGCCGCCGGCACGCATGACCGAGGCCACCCTGCTGTCCGCCATGGAAGGCGCCGGCAAACTCATCGACGATGAAGCACTGGCCGAAGCCATGGCCGAGCGAGGCCTCGGCACTCCGGCCACCCGCGCCGCCACCATCGAAGGCCTCATCGCCCAAAAATACCTCGCCCGCGACGGCCGCGACCTCCACGTCACCGGCAGCGGCATGCGCCTCATCGCACTGGTCCGTCAAATGGACATCGAAGGCCTCTACTCGCCCATGCTCACCGGCGATTGGGAATTCAAACTCCGCCAAATGGAACACGGCCACCTCCAACGCGCCGACTTCATGCGCGAAATCATCACCTACACCAACGACATCGTCGCCAAGGCCCGCAAACTCGCCGCCGATGCCAAGAGCCAGCCGTTCCCCGACCTGCCCGCCACCTGCCCGGTCTGCGGCGCCCACGGCCTCAAACAAACCGACGCCACCTACGAATGCCGCGAGCCGGAATGCAAATTCCAAATCAAAAAACACATCGCCGGCCGCGTTCTAACAGACCAGGAGGCGCTCCAACTCATCACCACCAAATTTGTCGGCCCGCTCACCGGTTTCAAATCCAAGTTCAACAAACCGTTTGATGCCGGTCTCGGCCTGGATGCCAAATTCAAGGTCAACTTTGTCTTCGACAACGATGACCGCGAGGCCGCCCCCGAACTCACCGCCGAGCAGATCATCGGCGAAGCCACCCTCACCGACGGCCGGACGGTCGATATCTATCAAACCGACAAGGCCTATCACATCCCCTGCCTGATCACCAAGAAAGAACCCAACGGGGTTCGCATCGGCCGCTCCATCCTGCAGCGCGACATCCCCGCCGACCAAGTCTTCAAGTTGCTCGCCGCAGGCAAGACCGACCTCCTCCGCGGCTTCGTCTCCAACCGCACCAAACGCAAGTTCGACGCCCACCTCACCTTCGACCCCGCCACCGGCAAGATCGGCTTCGAATTCGAGCCCCGCCCGGAAAAGAAGCCTGCCGTAAAGCCCACCGACCATGGCACCGCCGCGGCCAAAACCCCGGTGAAAAAAACCGCGAAAAAACCCGCGAAGAAGGCCGCGAAAAAATCTGTTGGAAAAGCCGCCGCCAGGAAGACCAAGACCATCCCATGATGCCGAAGCTGGCGGGCGGGCGTTTCAAGGGGGGCACAGGCAGCTTGCCCGTGTGGTAAGGAACCTGTATTTGCAGGCCAACCCGAGGCATGGATCATCGCTTCTAACGAAACAAGAGGCATCCCGGTGCAGGATGCCTCTTGAGGGGTGAAAAGGTTGCCAGGGATTGGCTCAGCTCTCGGATTTGACGAGGAGGGCGCGCTTGCCGACGCGATCGCGGAGGTAGTGCAACTTGGCGCGGCGGACCTTGCCCTTGTGAGTGACCTCAATCTTGGCGATGCGCGGGGTGTGCACCGGAAACACGCGCTCTACGCCTTCGCCGTAGGAGATTTTGCGCACGGTGAAGGAGGCGTTCACGCCACTGCCACGGCGGGCAATGACAATGCCGGCAAAAATCTGCACGCGCTCCTTGCCGCCTTCAACGACGCGGGTGTGGACCTTGACGGTATCGCCGATGTTGAATTCGGCGACGTCTTGTTTCATCTGTTCCTGTTCGATTTTTTTTATGATGTCCATGGGGTCCTCCTTGGCGGGAAATAGGTGCGGTGTGGGGCGTCCGGGTCAGTGCGACCCGCAGCGCGGGGCGGCAGAGCTAGGTGATGTGCGGCACAATTGCAACTGCGAAATTCATCCAAGCGGCGGTTTTGCGTAAACTTTTTCCGGATCGAAGGTCAGTTCGGTGCTGAGAAACTCCAATTTGGCCCCGCCCGTGGCGGCATCCGGGACCAAACGCCGGTAAAAACAACTGCCCCGGCCGGTGTGGCAGGCCCCGGCTCCCACTTGCTCGACGACGAGTATCAACGCGTCCTGATCACAGTCGGTACGGATTTCCACGATGCGCTGGATGTGGCCGGAAGTGGCACCCTTATGCCAGTATTCGCTGCGGGAGCGGGACCAATAGACCGCCTCGCCGATTTCCAGGGTGCGGCGCAGGGATTCGGCGTTCATGTAGGCGAGCATCAACGGCTCGCGGGTGGTGGCATCGATGGCGAGCGCCGGAATCAGGCCGTCCGCCGCGAATTTCGGGCAAAAACTGCGGCCTTCCTCGACTTCGGCGTGGCTGCCGCGGGGGGCGAAGGGGGGGTTGGAGTCCATGCCCCGAGCATGCAAGGCGGTCCGAACCTTGTCCAGCGCACATTCTCAGGTGGGACGATCATTTCTGGTTGCGCGGCGGGCGTGGCCGGGCACCATCGGCGCGCATGGCATACACCTCCGAACGGGCCTTCGAATTGATCTCAGCGGCACACCAGCGCGGTCGCCTGGCCCATGCGTTTTTACTCAGCGGAGCGGTGGGCTGTGGCAAGGAAATGTTGGCCGCACGCCTGATCCAATTGGTCAATGGAGGCGCGCAGGCAAGTACCGGCTTTGATTTGTTTGGGGCACCGGTGGCTGTGGAGGTGCCGCCGCTCGATGACTTGGAAAGCGGATGGGTGCGGGTGTTGCGACCACGCATGAAGTCCCGCCGCATCGGCGTGGATGAAATCCGCGATCTGGAACACACCCTGCATCTGGCGGCCCCGGGCGGGGCTTGCAAGGTGGGCGTTATCACCGAAGCGGACCGCATGAACGACCAGGCTGCCAATGCGTTTTTGAAAACCCTCGAAGAGCCGCCGCCAAAAACACTGTTGTTGTTACTCACCGCCAATCCCCAGCGGCTGCTGCCAACGATTCTTTCGCGCTGCGTGTGCATCCAGCTGTTAGGCGGGCGGCCGCTGCTGGCCGAAGGTGGCGCCGAGTTGGTGGCCGCCCTCAATCAGGCGGCTACCCGCGGCTTTGGCACACCGGTGGCGGCTTTGCATCTCAAGGCGGCCTTTGTGTCGTTTCTTGCCCAACACCGGACGGCCGCGGAGGCGGCCGCCGCCGCCGCGGAGAAGGAGGAAATCGCCGCCTATCGGGAGGCCACCGACGGGGCCTGGCTCAAAGAACGCAAGGCGTTTCACGAGGCGGCGGCACAGGCCGAATATCTCGATGGCCGCAGCCGCTTGTTCGATGTGCTCATGGCCTGGATGGCCGATTTGCTGCGCCTCAAAACCCAGGCCGCGGGCCTGGATTTCCCGGACTCCGCGCCCAAGCTGCGACCCATCGCCGAAACTGAAAGTGAATCCCGCCTGCTGCAACGCATCGAGTCGCTCGATGCCCTGCGCCGCACCCTCGAGACCAATGCCTTCGAGCCGCTCGCCCTCGAGGTCGGCTTCCTCAAGGCGTTTGGCTGAGCCTTGCCACATCCTAATTTCAATCAAAGGAACTGCCTCAATCTGACACCCAATCTTGCAATATCTTTGGACGGTCGTCCAAAGATATTGTCATGTGGGGGAGCTTGCCTTCCCGAACCAAGAAGACGCCTCATCCTGAGTTTCGGCCAGGCAATATGGAAAGGGGTTGTGCGCGAGCCGGGCTGGCGGTCACTCACAATGCGGGCAGAGGCCGAAGAACTCCAACTCATGATAGAGGTTGCGATAGCCGGTTTTGGCGCGGATTTCATCTTCCAATTCATGCACCGGGCAGGGCGCGGTGATGGCCTCGATGCTGCCGCAGCCGGTGCAGATGAGATAGTCGTTGTGCCGGCCGGGCAATAGCAGGGTGAAATACGCCGCCCGTTCGTGGAGCCCTAGGCGGCGCACGATGCCATGCCCGATGAGGCGCTGCAACAGGCGGAACACCGTTGCCTTGTCACATTGGTCGGCGAGCCGCGGCGAAGCCGCCAGTTCGGCCAGGGTCATCGGGCGGGCGCTCTCCAACAGGGTGGCGAGCAATTCCTCCAGCGCCTTGGTGCGGCGCAAGCCGGCCTCGCGGCAACGCCCGATGGTTTGCTGAATGAGCGGGTTCATTGGTCTGTTAGGTTGTTAGCCAATCAAAACAAGCTGGCCTGCGGGTCGGGCGGGTCGGGCGGGCGGGCGGGCGGCGGGGCGCCAATTTTCTGATAGGCGGAGGGCATGGCAAGGCGTCCGCGGGGCGTCCGCTGCAGGTAACCCTGCATGATCAAAAACGGTTCGTGCACCTCCTCGATGGTGGCGGCGTCCTCGCCCACCGCGACCGCCAGCGAGTTGAGGCCCACCGGCCCGCCGCCGAATTTGTAGATGAGCGATTCCAACAAACGCATGTCCATTTCATCGAGTCCTTGGGCGTCGATTTCGATCATGGCGAGGGCGGCATCGGCGGTTTTTTCATCGATGAAGCCGCCGCCGCGGACTTGGGCGAAATCGCGGACCCAGCGCAACAGGGCGTTGGCGACGCGGGGCGTGCCGCGGGACCGCGAAGCGACCTCGAGTGCGCCACAACGTTCGATCACCACATCCAACAAGCCGGCGGAGCGTTCGATGATGAGGGCCAGCTCGTCCTGTGAGTAATAGTCGAGGCGGTTGATCAGGCCGAAGCGTGAGCGCAAGGGGGCGGTGAGCATGCCGGAGCGGGTGGTGGCGCCGACCAGGGTGAAGCGCGGCAAGTTGATTTGGATCGAGCGGGCGGCGGGGCCGGAGTCGATGATGATGTCGAGGCGGAAGTCCTCCATGGCCGGATAGAGGTATTCCTCGATGGCGGGATGGAGGCGGTGGATCTCATCGATAAAGAGGATGTCGCCGCGTTGGATGTTGGTGAGGATGCCGGCAAGGTCGCCGGCCTTTTCGATTTGCGGACCGGAGGTGGTGTGGAGTTGGCTGCCGGCGGCGCGGGCGATGAGGTTGGCAAGGGTGGTTTTTCCCAATCCGGGCGGGCCGGAGAGCAGGACATGGTCGAGCACATCGCCGCGTTGTTTGGCGGCCTCCAACATGAGCAATAGGCGCTCCTTGACCTTTTCCTGGCCGATAAACTCGGAAAAGGCCGGGGGCCGCAACGAGACATCAAACGGGGTGGCCGGGGCGCTGGTGGTTTGTTGGTAAAAATTCTCGGACATGAGTGCGGACGGGACGAGTCATAGACGTAGGAGTAAAAGACGCAAGACCAGAAGACGAAAGAGGGGCCAGCCATTCCATCCTGGCCTCTACCGGGGGGGTGACAGTCACCCGGGACAGCCGGTGCAACCCTTGGGCTCCGGGCCACATGTCCGGGCATGCCCGGGCCATAAGACCGGCCACCCGCTACAACCCGCGCAGTTCCCTGGTCACCGCCGCCACCGCTTCGGCCATCGGCATGGCCCGCCCGGCCTCCGCTTCCAGGCTGGTCATGGCCACGCCGGCGATGCCGCACGGGGTGATGGCCAGAAACGGCGGCAGGCAGGCATTGGTGACGTTGAGGGCAAACCCGTGCATCGACACCCACTTGCGCACGCCCACGCCGATCGAGGCGAGTTTGCGGTTGGCAACCCACACGCCTGTTAGATCATCCCGGCGCCCGGCGGTGACGCCAAAGGCGGCGCAGGCACGAATCAGCGCGTCCTCGATGCCGCGCAGATGCAGGTGCAGGTCGCGGCCGCGCGCGGACAGATCAAGGATCGGATAGCCGACGAGCTGGCCCGGCCCGTGATAGGTCGCCTGGCCGCCGCGGTTGGTTTCCACCACGGGATGAGGCAACGCGCCGGCATCCCGCAGCGAGGACTGGTCCCGCAGCCGCCCGATGGTGAACACCGGGCGGTGCTCTAACAAATAGACCCGCTCCCCGCCGCTGCCATCGAGAATGGCCTCGACCGCCTGCTCTTGCAGGCGCAGCGCATCCTGATAGTCTATCAAATCCGGGAGGTGGATGACGGGCAGTATCAATGGCAGACAGGACAGGTGTTAAGCGAGGTGAAGAAATCGTTGCCCTTGTTATCGACGAGGATGAAGGCGGGGAAATTCTCGACGGTGATTTTCCAGACCGCCTCCATGCCGAGTTCGGGGAAGGCGACGACTTCCTGGGACTTGATATGATCCTGGGCTAACAAGGCGGCGGGGCCGCCGGTGGAGCCGAGATAGAAGCCGCCGTGTTTTTTGCAGGCATCGGTGACTTGTTGCGAGCGGTTGCCCTTGGCCAGCATCACCATCGACCCGCCGTGCGCCTGGAACAATTCCACATAACTGTCCATGCGCCCGGCCGTGGTGGGACCGAACGACCCGGACGGCAGACCCGCCGGGGTCTTGGCCGGACCGGCGTAATAGACCGGGTATTTCTTGAAGTACTCCGGGAGTTGGCCGGTGTCGTCGAGGATTTCCTTGAGCTTGGCGTGGGCGATGTCGCGGGCGACGATGATCGTGCCTGTTAGGGCGAGCGCGGTGGTTACCGGATATTTGGCCAGAGTGGCGAGCGTTTGCTCCATGCCGAGGTCGAGGTTGATCGGCACGCCCTTGAACTTCCAATCGCGGTAGCGCTCGGGAATGAAACGGCCGGGGTTTTTCTCGAGTTTTTCGAGGAAGATGCCGTCCTTGGTGATTTTCGCCAGTGCCTGGCGGTCGGCGGAACAGGAGACCCCGATGCCCACCGGACACGAGGCCCCATGCCGCGGCAAGCGGATGACGCGCACGTCCAGCGCGAAATACTTGCCGCCAAACTGGGCGCCGATGCCGATCTCACGCGCCGCTTCTAACAATTCCTTTTCCAGTTCGAGGTCGCGGAACGCCCGGCCGTGCTCATTGCCAGTGGTTGGCAGCTGGTCGTAATAATGGGTGGAGGCGAGCTTGACGGTCTTGAGGCAGGTTTCCGCCGAGGTGCCGCCGATGACAAACGCGAGATGATAGGGCGGGCAGGCGGCGGTGCCCAGCGAGCGCATTTTTTCAACGCAGAACTCCTTGAAACGCTTGGGATTGAGCAGCGCCTTGGTTTCCTGATAGAGAAACGTCTTGTTGGCGGAGCCCCCGCCCTTGCAGACAAACAGAAACTTGTAGGCCGCGCCCCCGGTGGCGTAGAGGTCGATCTGGGCGGGCAGGTTGGTCTTGGTGTTGACCTCCTCGAACATGCTGAGCGGGGCGGTCTGGGAATAGCGCAGGTTTTCCCGGGTGTATGTCTGATGGATCCCTTTTGATAGAAATTCCGCGTCATCGCCCTCGGTCCACACCTGCTGGCCCTTTTTGCCGACGATGGTGGCGGTGCCCGTGTCCTGGCAGAAGGGCAGAATCCCGTGCGCCGCAATTTCGGCATTCTTGAGCATCATCAGCGCGACCATGCGGTCGTTCTCCGACGCCTCCGCGTCCTCGAGAATGGCCGCCACCTGGGCCAGGTGGGACGCGCGCAGGGTGAAGTTGATCGCCTTGATGGCTTCTGCGGCCAGCAGGGTCAGGCCCTCCGGCGCGACCTTGAGCACGGGCCGGCCCTCAAACTCACCGAGCGTCACGTGCTCCGCGGTGAGAAGTTCGTACTCCGTGGCATCGGCTCCGAGTGGAAATGGATCTTGGTAGTGAAATGGTTTGTCGGACATGGTGGGGACGCAGAATAGGCCAGCCGGGCAATCCCTGTAAACCGATTTCACACTTCCCCCAAAGATGTCCGGCCATATTGCAACGCAAGGGCCCATAGGCCGGGACCTGCGGGGGTTGACATGCGTGCCAGTGAGTGCATGTTGGGGGTGGAATATCGCCATCCCCCATGAAAATTGATTCCCTCATCCGTCTGCTCGCCGGTACGGTCGTGCTGCTTGGCACCGCCCTGACCTATTTTGTTAGCCCGTGGTGGTTGCTGTTGCCCGCCTTCGCCGGGGTGAATTTGATCCAGTCGGTGTTCACCGGGTTTTGTCCGCCGTCCATCCTGTTGACCAAGCTCGGCTGGCTCGATAGGGAAGGCCTCATCCACTGGGGTGGCCATAAGCCGGATCCCTCCGCGTAGGTCAGCCGAGGATTCAACCGGCCGGCACCGCTTTCGCGCTGGCCAGGCATGCGGCCACAAAATGGTTGCAGGCCTCGCGGCACAGCAGCGGGATGGCCTGCCCAGCCGCGGCCACCTCGTCAGGGAGGCCGCTGCACCTGCTGGCGGCGCTGGGCAGCAGCGGCGTGTGCGCGTCGATTTGCCAGAGGATGCGCCTGGCACAAGGAATGGCGGAACCGCAGGTGTGCGGCACGAGCGCTTGGAGCGCGCCATCGTCGAGCGCCTGGGCACGGCGGTACATGCCGCTTTGGCGCTGTAGCGTGTCGCGGAGCGGAGTCACTTCCAGCGTGCCGTCCTGCTGCGCCAGCCAGAGGCCGACGCAAGCCGGATAGAATTGATCCAGCGCCAGCCGCAGGTCCTCGACGCTGGCGAGCCGCAGCAGCCAGCCCCGGCGCAAATTCCGCTGCCCCTTGAGAAAGCGGTAGCTGCCATCCTCGGCATATGCCGCAATCTCGCGCGCCGCCGCCGGACCATCATAGACCGTCAGCATGCCACTCTCCGCCGCCGTGCCGACCGTCCCATCGTAGGCATGGCAGAGTTTAAAGCCTCCGTTTGAAACCTCTGTTTGAATCTCGATTTCCCCGATGCGGTGGGTACCCGAGGCGATGGCTTGGGCGAGTTTTTGGGAGTGGGTCATCGGTTCCATGAATGCAGTGAAAATCGGCGGAAGTGGCTCATTTGGAAGCCTTGTGGGTGGCATCAAAATCGTGGACCTGGTCGAGGATGACATCGGCGATGAAGCGTTCGGTGCCGATGGCGGACGAGTAGTAAAGGGCCTTGCCGCGGAGGGCATGGGGGTTGTGGCGGAAGACCTCGCGTTGGCTCGCGGCGGGGCCGACGTCGGTTTCAATGCCCAGCAGCACGGGGATATCCTGATAGGAGTGGAGGCCGTCGGAGATGAAGAAAGGCACGACGACCACATGCGGCGTGGGTGAGAATTGGTGCCAATCGGCGATGAACGGCGCCTCTTCCATGAAGGCCTCGCGCACGGCCGCATAGCCTGCGTGGGCCGCGCTGATGAGTGCGACCTGGTCGCGGATGGCCTTGGCGGAGTTGGGGTTTTGGCGGGTGCCGTGACCGCAGATGATGAGCGTGGTGGTGGCGGGATCGACGTCCGGGGCCACTTCCCTGGCACGGCGCAGGATCAACCCGGTCATGGACGGATGGATGCCCACGGGCAGGCAGTAGTGGAAGGTTTTGCCGCGCACGACGCTGGTGGGACCGGTGAGCCTGAGTTCGCGCGGGATCACATCCTGGGTGAAATACCCTTCGCTGATGAAATCGGGAACCACATAGATTTCGTCCGAATCCACCAGATAGGCCGCCTCCCGCAGCGACGGTTCCTCTTTCCAGAAGCCACAATGGACCTCGGCAAACAGCCCGCGGCTGCGGATTTCCTCGGCGTGCTCGAAATACGGGGTGGCGGAGTCCGGGTTTTGGGTGGATCCGTGACCGACGATGAGCAATGCAGAATGAGGTTTGGGGGCAAAGGGCATGGGTGAAAAGGCAATACTGGACGGACCTGACGCGGCACCGCAAGGAGCACGGCGACGCCGGAAATTTGGCTGGGATTTGGCGAATTGCAAGACCGCGTGTGGGCGGCGCAGGCTCACGCCAAGGCGTTTGACTGACTGAAATAAATCCCGGCAATGAACCGCAACTGCATGAGCTTTGGCAGGAAATTTTGGGGTAGGAAGATAGAACGCGACAAATTCACTGACGATCGTCAGTGAATTTGTCGCGTTTGCCGTGGGTGCCGGCAGGCGGGCGCCGCAGGTCCCGGCCCGGGTTGATAGGAGCAGCTGACGTCCGACCGGGTCACAGGGGGTGGAGCTACCGTGTTGGAGGAGGCCAGGCATGGCACCCGGGTCCATCCCTGGAATCAGCGGTTCACCTTGGATAGAGACATGTCATTTGTTGAAGCCGGCCTCAGTTGCGCCGGCGGCGCAGCAAGCCCGCACCTAACAACAAGCCCGCCAGCACGCTGCTCGGTTCGGGGACGGTGGTGTAGGTCAGGTACGAGCCGTCGATTTTGAAGCTGCCGAGGGGATTGACGGTGGCGCCGCGGGTCTCCACGGTGGAAAAAGCCCCCGAGAAGAACGCCTTGCCAAAGATCGAGTGCATCGCCCATTGGCGGGTGACGTGCGGCGTGCTCCAGAACTCATCGTTCATGTCGACGCTATCACCGAAGACAATCCTGAAGGTGGTGTTGCTGGTATCGACGCTGATCTTGCCTGCCGCACCCACCATGTCATAGCCCATGTTGCTCGTTGAGTTTTCATTGAGATCCCACTCGAAGATCGAACCGTCAGCGTACGTCAGATCGCCGGAGAAATTCTGCGTACCCACCGTGCCCACCTCCCCTGGCGCATGGGTGCCGCCAGAGTTGATGGTGGTGGCCCCGCCGAGCGTGCCGGTGCCGGCGAGCGTGCCGGAGACTGCGACCGCGCCGGTGGCCGCATGTTGGTCGCCATTGACCACCAAAATCCCCGCATCGACCGTGGTGGCGCCGGTGTAGGTGTTAGATCCGGTGAGGACCAAGGTGCCACTGCCTTGCTTGGTCAGGGAGCCATCGGTGCCGGAGATCACCCCGGAGAAGGTGGTACTGGTGGCATCCCCAACTGTCAGAGCCCCTGCGCTGCCCAAGGCCACGCTGCTGCCATTGGCGGTGAGCGTGCCGGCGTCCGCCAACGAACCTATCACCTGGGCGTTGCCGTTGAGGTCGAGCTTGCCGCTGCTGCCGTTGATACGCACGACGGCGGTGCTCGAAATCTGGCCGCTGGCTTGCAGCCTCACCACGTCGGCATTGGCTCCGCCCGTGCCGTCGCCGATCGTTAGATCGCCGCTCACCGCCAAGGTGCCGGGGGCTCTGTTGAGGTTCAATTCCCCCTCCTTGACCGTGGTCAGGCCGCTGTAGGCGTTGGCGTTGGTGCCGGTGAGAGTTAGCGTGCCGGTGCCGGTCTTGGTCAGCGCGCCGCCACCGGAGAACACCCCGCTCTGCTCGAACGTGTGGCCGTCGGTGTCAATCGTGGCCGTGGCGCCTTCGTTGAAAACGAAGCTGCGGGCGGCGTTGACGTCCGCCGCCAGTTTCAGGGTGGCGGTACCGGCAAAGACGAGTTGGCCGCCGGATTCACCTTCCACATAAGCGCCAAGACTCATGCCGGAATTGATGACTAGCGTGCCGGCGTTGTGGGTGATTTCACCGGCGAATTGGTTGCGTCCTAACAACTCAAGCGTACCGGTGCCGGTCTTGTTAAGCCCACCCGGTCCGGCCACGACGCCGCTGTAGGTCAAGGTCATGTCGGCAGCGACGTCGAGCGTGCTGGTGGTTGCGAGCTGGACGCCGCGGGTGCTGGCGAGTTCGAAGGTATTGGTGGCGGCCAGGGTGCCGCCGTTGAGCACCAAATGCCCCGCGGTGATGGCTTCCGGGGCGGTTCCCAGCCCACTATCCGCCGCGAGGCCCAGTGTACCGCCGCTGACGGTGGTGGCACCGGCGTAGGTGTTGGCTCCGGTGAGTGTTAGATTGCCCGCGCCCGTCTTGGTCAGGGCGCCGCTGCCGGAGATGACGCCCGTCACGGTCAATGTCTTGTTGGAGGTTGCCGTGTCAAACGCACCGCCGCCGGAGCCCAACACGATGCCACGCT